>NZ_JBHVBL010000051.1:0-28467 GCF_042668165.1 Arthrobacter sp. NPDC057388 | reverse complement strand
CACTGGGTGTGGCCCCGCCCCGCCTTTTGTGCCCGCCTTTTGCTTAGGGTCTAGAAGCTCCGGGCGTTCGCCAGCACGGGCAGCTTTCCGCGGATCTCCGGAATGACTGACGGATCGATGTCGACGACGGCCAGCTCAGGCTCGCGGCCCAGGGCCACCAGCGGGAAACCGAGCGGCGACACCACCGCGCTGTGCCCGATGCCGGTGGGCGCAGTGCCGGCGGAGGGCAGCCCAAGGGTGGCCGGGTCGCCCTGGCCGCAGGCCACCACGAAGGTGGTGCTGTCCACCGCACGGGCGCGGACCAGCAGGTCCCACTGCTCCGCCTTGCCCTCCCCGGCGCCCCAGGAGGCGCACACGATGTTGATGGCCGCGCCGGCCCGCGCGTTGGCCGTGAACAAGGCCGGGAAGCGCACGTCGTAGCAGGTGGCCAGGCCGATGGTGGTGCCGTTCAGCTCGAAGGTCACCGGCGATGTGCCGGCATCCACCGAATCGGACTCGGCAAACCCGAAGGCATCGAAGAGGTGGATCTTGTCATAGGACGTATCGATGCCCGGTCCCGTCACCAACAGCGTGTTCCGTACCCGCCCGCCGTCGCCGGGGGTGAACATGCCTGCCACGACGACGATATCCAGATCCGCGGCAATGGTCCGGACCGCGCTGGCCCACGGCCCGTCCAGCGGTTCGGCGATATCCGCCAGCGGATTACCGAAGGCGCGCATGGCCGCTTCCGGGAAGACCACCAGCTCCGCGCCTGCCTTCCTGGCCTGCGTGGCGTAGTCTCGGATCAGCTCCAGATTGGCTTCAAGGCCGGAGCCGGTGACGATCTGGGCGACTGCTAAACGCATGTATCTGCTCTTCTCTGTTGTATACCTGATGTATGCGAAAAAGTTCGGGGACAGCGGCGTCCGGCCGCGAAAAGGCCTATGCCTACCTGCGCGAGAACATCCTGACCGACCCGGACATGCAGGGCCGCTTCCTCAACGAGCAGGAGCTGGCCGCCGAAATCGGGGTCTCCCGAACGCCCGTCCGCGAGGCCCTGCTGCTGCTGGTGTCCGACGGGCTGGTGGAACTGATCCCGCAGCGCGGCGCCTACGTGCCTCCGGTGACCGGCCGGGAAATCTCGGAGCTGATGGAACTGCGCGGCGTGCTGGAAAGCCACGCCGCCCGGCTTGTCATTGAGCACCGCAGCGTGCCGGCGGACAAAATGCAGGAGACCCTCGACCGGCAGTCCAAGCTGCACCAGCAGTCCGGGCTGCCTGAAAACCAGGAACACCAGGGTGCCGAGGCCGCGCAGGAGTTCATCCGCCTGGACACGCTCTTCCACCAGCAGCTCATCGACGCCGCGGGCAACGAGCTCATCTCCCGGACCTACAGCAAGCTGCACGTCCGGCAGGTCGTCGTCGGGGTTTCCGCCCTGTTCCGGACGGGAGGGCGGCGTGAGCAGGTGTGCTCCGAACACCAGGACATCCTCGACGCCCTGGTGTCCGGAGATGCGGCGAAGGCGCAGGAGGCCATCGACCATCACCTGGCCGTCACCCGCGACATCCTGCTCCGCACCTGAGGGAGTTTTTGTCCAGATAATGGGACTTCCGGGGCGCCCAGCGGCCAATATCTGTACAAAAACCCGGAACCGCTAGGCGGATTCGACGCCGGACTGCTGGCGGGCGGAGGCGGAGCCTTCCAGCAGCAGGCGGTAGTCCAGGTCCTCCACGGTGTCGTTGTCCCGGCCGAGCGCCAGCCCCACGAGTGTCACGGCAGCCGCCACCGCCACGTAGATGGCCACCGGGATCCAGGTGTCGAACTCGGACAGCAGCACGGTGAACAGCAGCGGTGCGATGGCGCCGCCAATGACGCCGGCGAATGTGTACGCGAGGGAGCTGCCGGTGGAGCGCAGCCGCGGGGAGAACTGTTCCACAATAAAGGCGGCCTGCGGGCCGTACATGAAGGAGTGCGCCATCAGGCCAAGCACGATGCCGATGATCAGCATCGGCTGGTTGTTCCCGCCGAGGACCCCGAAGAAGATGAACGTCCACACGGCGCCCACCGCGGCGCCGACGCCGTAGACCAGGCGGCGGTTGAAGCGGTCGGAGACGGCGCCGGCCAGCGGGATCATGACGAGCTGGAACGCGGAGCCGATGAGGACGGCGGTAAGGACCTGGTTGCGCTCGTAGCCGAGGACCTGGATGCCGTAGGTGAGGGTGAAGACGGTGAACAGCGCGTACAGCACGTCCGGGCCAACGCGGCACAGGATCGCGGCGATCAGCGGGCGGAGTTCCTTGCTGAACACCTCGCGGACCGGGGCGTGGGGCTGCTCGCCGTGCGCCTCGATCGCCTTGAAGATCGGGGTGTCCTCCAGCCGCAGCCGGATCCACAGGCCAAAGGCCACCAGCACGGCGGACACGAGGAATGCGATCCGCCAGCCGAAGCTCAGGAACTGCTCCTCAGTGAGGGCGACCGTCAGGATGGCGAGCGCGCCGTTGGCCAGCAGGTTGCCGGCGGGCGGCCCCACCTGTGCGGCGGAAGCCCAGAAGCCGCGGCGGTGCGGGTCGCCGTATTCGCTGGACAGCAGGACGGCGCCGCCCCATTCCCCGCCCACGCCCACGCCCTGGGCGAACCTCAGCAGCACAAGGATGATCCCGGCGGTCGCGCCGATATTGGCATACCCCGGCAGCACGCCGATCAGCACCGTGGCCACGCCAATGATCATCAGGGTGGTCACCAGGACCTTTTTGCGGCCGATGCGGTCCCCGAGCCGGCCGAAGATGATCCCGCCCACCGGGCGGGAAACGTACCCCACGGCATAGGTGGAGAAGGCGAGGATGGTGCCGGTCAGCGGATCGGTTGCCGGGAAGAAGACGATGGGAAATACGACGGCGGCTGCCGCCGAGTAGACGGCGAAGTCGTACCACTCGAGCGCCGTGCCGGTAAGGCTGGCAGCAAAGGCCTTGTACAGGCCCTTGGGGTGAACAGCCGGGTGCGGGGTGGCGTGCGGATGCGCCGCGGCGCCCGGATCCGGAACTGGGACGTTAGCCATGATGTTGTCCTCCACGAGGTTTTCTGTAGTGACGCCTGTCACGCTGGCGTTAAATGTATACATTACGCATACTGGATGTACATTGGCGACTGATTCCGGTTTCCGGTTTGTAAAAATTTCTCCAGCAGCACATGCAAAGGATGGATCCACGATGACGACTCTGAGCTTTGAACTACCCGATGGCCGCACACAGAGTGTCGAGGTCAGGCACCTCCTGAATGCCGGCTACGCGGGGCGGGAACAGGATGAAGTCCAGGCCCATATCGCTGAGCTCGCTGAACTTGGCGTTCCGGGCCCGGCAACCACTCCCGCCCTGTATCCAGTGTCCCCCTATCTGGCCCAGCAGGTATCGGAAATCCAGGTGCAGCATGGCCGGACTTCAGGAGAGGCCGAGTGGGCCCTCGTCATCACCGACGAGGGCGTGCTGCTCACCGTCGCCTGCGATCACACCGACCGCGAGCTCGAGGTGCACGGGGTGGCCTGGAGCAAGAACGCGAGTCCTGATGTGCTGGGCCGCAAGGCGTGGCGGCTCGACGACGTGCGGGACCACCTGGACCGGATCACGCTGAAGGGCTGGGTGGGGGAGGGGGACACCCCCGACACACTCATCCAGGACAGTTCGCTGGAGGCTCTGCTGACACCCGACTACTGGCTGGAGGTGCTCAGCGAGCGGGGACTGAACGCGCCCGGGACGGTACTCATCTCCGGCACCGTGGCCATGACCGGCGGCGTGAACCAGTTCGCCCGCAGCTGGAAGGTGGAAATGGCGGACCCGGTGACCGGCGACTCCGTGGACGTGCAGTACGTCGTGGACCAGATGGCGGAGCCTATCGGCTGACCTTTCCTGCCGCGGCAGAAAAAGCGGGCTGACGACGGCGGGAGGCACCCGCCGTCGTCCGCTGTAGGGCGCTCAGGCGCTCAGTTCGTCCTGGCTGTGGTGGGTGGCGTTGCCGGACATGGCGCGGGCGCGCCCGGCCTTGGCGCGGTAGGAGGACAGGAAGGTGGAGATGCGCCGCACGGCCTCGCGGATGTCGTCCACCGCGGGCAGGATGACGAACCTGAAGTGGTCGGTGGCGTGCCAGTTGAACGCCGTCCCGTGCGAGACGAGGATCTTCTGGTCCTGCAGCAGGTCAAGGACGAACTGCTCATCATCCACAAAGGGGTACATCTCCGGGTCCAGCCTCGGGAACAGGTACATCGCGCCGGCCGCGGGCACGCAGCTCACCCCGGGAATCTCGTTGAGCAGGCGGCAGGCCAGGTCGCGCTGCTCCCGCAGCCGGCCGCCGGGCCGGATGAGGTCCGTGATGCTCTGGTAGCCGCCCAGCGACGTTTGGATGGCGTGCTGCGCGGGAACATTGGGGCAAAGCCGGAGCGAGGCCAGCAGCTCCAGCGACTCCCGGTAGGCGGCAGTGGCCCAGCGGGGACCGGAGACGGCCACCCAGCCGGCGCGGTAGCCGGGCATCCGGTAGGCCTTGGACAGGCCGGAGAACGTCAATACGGGGATGTCCCGGGCCACCGAAGCCATGTGGATGTGGACGTAGTCCTCGAACAGGATCTTTTCGTAGATTTCGTCGGAGAACAGCACGAGGTCATGGCGCCGGGCCAGATCGGCGAACCCTTCCAGGATGTGCCGGGGATAGACGGCGCCGGTCGGGTTGTTGGGGTTGATCAGGACGATCGCCCGCGTGCGGTCGGTGATCTTGGCTTCGACGTCTGCCATGTCCGGCCACCAGTTGTTCTCCTCATCGCACACGTAGTGCACGGCGCTGCCGCCGCAGAGCACGGTGGCGGCCGTCCACAGCGGATAGTCGGGCGAAGGGATCAGGACCTCGTCGCCGTCCTCGAGGAAGGCCTGGAGCGTCATGGAAATGAGTTCGCTGACCCCGTTGCCGATGAAGATGTCCTCTACGCCGATCTCCATCAGGCCCTTGGTTTGGTAGTACTGCGAGATGGCGGTGCGGGCGGAGAAGATGCCCTTCGAGTCACTGTAGCCCTGGGCCTCGCGCAGGTGGTGGATCATGTCCACCACGATCGACTCCGGCGCATGCAGGCCGAACGGTGCCGGATCCCCAAGGTTCATGCGCAGAATGCTGTGGCCTTCGGCCTCCATCTTCTTCGCCGCATGCTGCACCGGACCCCTGAGGTCGTAACGGACATCTTGCAATCGGCTGGAATTCTGCATGGCGCGCATGAGGCATGTTTTCACAGCTGCGCGGGTCCGGACAATGTGAATACCTCACGGTGATCGCGGCCGCCGGCGTTGCCGCGATCAGTGGCAGCACGTAAGTTTCAGCATAGGAATGCCCAGCACACAGCCTGAAGGAGAGCCGGAATGTCCGTGTTCAAAGGACTCGTCAACGGAGCGCTCGCCGGCGCCGCGGGAACCACCGCGCTGAACGCCGTCAGCTACCTGGACATGGTGTGGCGGGGCCGCGCGGCGAGTACCACCCCCACAGACTCGGTGGAGCGGCTTGCCGAAAGGTCCGGCGTGACCATCCCGGGAAACGAAGCCCAACGCGGGAACCGGGTGGAGGCCCTCGGCCCGCTGCTCGGGATCGCCACGGGCATGGGACTTGGTGCTGCCCTGGGGGCGGCCGGGTCACTGGGCTGGCGGACCGGGCCGCTCCGGTCGGTGGGTGTGGCGTCCGTGGCTGCGCTGCTTGTCTCGAACGTTCCCATGACCGCGCTGGGCATCACCGACCCCCGGACGTGGAGCGCCGCCGACTGGGCCAGTGACATCGTGCCGCACCTCGCGTACGGCGCTGTCACCGGGCACCTGCTGGAGCACCTGCCCAAGTAAGTGGCCGTTCCCAAAGACACCGAGGCGCCCCGGGAGCCGGAGCACACGCGGCCGGACAACCGGAAAGCGCGTTGGGGCACCCGCTGGGCCACCGTCCTCGCTGTGCTCCAGCGGCTGCTGTACGTGGCCATCACTGTGGCTGTGGGCTGGGCGGTTTACTTCTTTCTGCTCGCCCGGCTGGCCAGGGGACCTGAACAGGTGTGGGTGTTCCTCCCCGTCTGGCTGATTGCGGCCTACGCCTTCCTGCCCCGGGTCCACAAGATCCTCAGCAGCCTCTACCTGCCGAATTACTTCATCGGGCGTGCCCGCACCGGCGACGGCGTGCTGGGTGATCCGGTCAACCTGGCCGTCATTGGCCCGGCGGACGAGCTCCGCACCGCGATGCTTACGGCGGGGTGGACGGAGGCCGACCCCGTCACCCCGGCAACCGCGTGGCGAACGCTGACCTCGACGCTTTTGGGCCGGAGCTATCCGCAGTCGCCGGTCAGCGCCCTGTACGTCTTCGGCAACAGGCAGGACATGGCGTTCCAGCGGGAAATCGACGGCAACCCGCGGAAACGCCACCACGTGCGGTTCTGGAAATGTCCGGACGGCTGGATGCTGCCCGGCGGGTTCGCCGTCGACTGGGTGGGTGCCGGAACCTACGACAAGAGCGTGGGGCTCTCGCTCTTCACCTTCCAGATCACGCACAAGATCGCCGACGGGACCGACGAGGAACGCGACTTCATCATCAGCACGCTGCAGGCGGCCAACGCCGTGGAGTCCGTGCACGTCATCCGGCACTTCTCCTCCGGCTACCACCACCGCAACGGGGGCGGAGACAGCATCCGGACCGACGGTCACCTTCCCATCCTCGACCTCCAGCCGGCCGGGCTGGGGAACCCCCTCCGGCCGTAGTGACCGTGCAAGGCTTCCAACCCACGGCTGGCGGGCGTACGACGGCGGGACGCACCCGCCGTCGTACGCTTGCGTTTGGCACTGTTGCGGTTGGAACAAATGACCGCGGGATCCGGGAAAGGGTAAGGACGGCATGAACAAGGCGATCAGCAAGTGTCCGCACTGCGGCCAGGCCAACCGTGTGCCGGCTGCTGCCGAGGGGCGGCCGCGGTGCGGAAAATGCCGCCGTGACCTGCCATGGGTGGTGGAGGCGGGCGACGACGACTTTGCCGTCATCGCCGAACAGTCCCGCGTGCCTGTGCTGGTGGACTTCTGGGCCGTATGGTGCGGGCCCTGCCGCATGGTGAGCCCGGTTCTGGACCAGCTGGCGCACGAGCGCGCGGGCGAGGTCAAGCTCGTAAAAGTGGACGTGGACAAGGCGCCGCGGCTTTCCGCACGCTTCGACATCCAGGCCGTTCCGACGCTGATGGTGATCGTTGACGGAACGATTGTGGCCCGCCAGGCCGGTGCCGCGCCCGCCCCCGTCCTGGACCGCTGGCTGCGGCAGGCGCTCGCGTGAGCGCCGAGGCTCTTCCGGCCGTGGACACTGCCGCGGCCGAGCTCTTCTGGTCGGAATACGCCGCCGCCAGCCCCGAGGCTGTCCGCCTCTGTCCGGACTACACCGTTGAACGTTTTGGTGATTCCGCGGCCCTGGCCGATGAGCTGCTGCGGGCCGTGACGGAGGGTGCCAAACGGGCCACGTCCGAACTCGCCCGTGATTTCCTCCAGGCGGGCGGCAACCTGCCCCGCATCGGGTCGCACTGGATTGCCTGCGACGCGGCAGGCATCCCCCGCCTGGTCCTCCGTACCGTGGAGCTCCGCCTCGGCCCGTTCTCCAGCGCCGACGAAGCCTTCGCCCGGGATGAAGGTGAGGACGACCGCTCACTTGCAGGCTGGCAGGCCGGGCACCGGAGGTACTGGACCCGGACCCGGGCCCGCCGGGGACTGGAATGGACAGAAGCCGACGAGATTGTTTTTGAGCGGTTCCGCGTGGTCTGGCCGGCGGACCTGGCTGACGCGGGTGAACCAATCCCGCGCGTGCCCAAGTAGCGGAGTTCGTTCAAATTCGAGTACCTGCTACCGGTGCCACGGGACGCGGCAGCCCATAGGGTTTAAGTATTGGTGGTGGAAAGTGTGCCGCACCGGCTGGTGCCGGCGCACACGGGGCTGGGACGGCCGCCACGGTTGTTGCCGGACCGGCCGGGTCCTCCCCGGCTGATTCGGCACGTCGGTGATCGCCGGACCATCAGCCGCAGGGCCGCCAAACCCCTCGTCTGACGGCAGGCAATCATGACTGAGTATCCGTCCGGCGTTAAGTTGCCGCCCACCTGCGAGGGCCCCTATGAAGATTCCGAGGTCTGAACTTCCCGTCTTTACGGCGGCTGTGAACACGGCACCTGTGAAGGCGGTCCCCGACCCTCCTCCCGGCCAGGCCGCAGCGGCCGGCGAATCCGGCATGCGGCCGGAAGGGGGCGACGCCGCTCCCGTGCCTGCCCGCGCCGATATCGGCAACTGGCCCGATCCCATGTAGGGCACTTGTGCAGCGCCGCCGCAGGCGGACGACGGCGGGAGGTCCCGCCGTCGTTGTTGTGTCCGGTTCCTGCCCTGCCGCCCCCGTGCGAGCGGCCTCCGTTGAAGAGTCCGGCACGCGCCGGAATACTGGAAACGGGACAATTTCCGGCGGCAGGGGCGGTGCAAGGGTGGCGGGTTCAGCAGGCGGCGACTTCCGGCGGAAGGTGGAGCGCGCGGCGGAACTGCGTGCCCTCCGGTCCTCCGGCGGGACGGCGGAGGAGGATGCGGAGCTGTCGGCCGCGGAGGCCGAACTGCGGGACAAGCGCCGGAAGGTCAGCGATGCGGCCCGGGCGGATTACCTGATCCGGGATGCCATGGCGCAGGGAAAGTTCGACAACCTGAAGTACTCAGGCAAACCGATTCCCGGCCTGGGGGAGGGCTACGACCCGGACTGGTGGGTCAAAGGCCTGATCCAGCGTGAACACCTCAGCGGACTGGGACCAAAGGCGATCCTGCTGCGCACCGAGGACGCGGAACTGGACGCCAGGCTGGACAGCCAGTTCACGGAAAAGCAGGTGCGCGACATTGTTGAGGACTTCAATGCCCGCATCATCGACGCCCGCCGGCAGCTGCAGGGCGGCCCGCCGGTGATCACGAAAACCCGTGATGCCGACGCCGAGGTGCAGCGGTGGCGCGAGCGGCGGGCAGCGGCGGCCGCAGCCGCACCGGAACCTGTTCCGGAAGCCAAACCGCCATGGTGGCGGCGCCTGCGCAGGCGCTCCTCCTGAGACTCCGCAGGTGGCACGATAAAGGAATGGTGGCTGTTCTGCTGGGCTGGAACCCGGGTGTAGGGGATACCTGGCCGGGTTATTCGCGGGTGGTGGATGAACTGGGAACCGCCGGTGTGCACCGCCGGGCGTGGCCCGTTGGAACCGGCTCCCGGCCCGCGCCGGGAGCGGATGCCTGGCTCGTGCTGCATGGAAAGACCGGCAGCGGGCTGATTGGCCATGGCGTGGTTGCATCCGCCCCGTATCCGGCCGCAGGGCACGGACTCACCGGTGATGCGTGCGTTGATGTCGATTTTGACCTGTTGCTGCCGCTGGGAGACCAGATTCCCATGGACGTACTGGCCGTGCGGGCTCCGCTGGTTGACTGGGCTGCCGCGGCGGCCCCCGGCGGGTGGCAGCCGGTTCCGGAGCAACAGGCACGCTCCATCCGCGAGCTGTGGGCCGAGTCCCTGCCGGCCGACGGGATTGATCCGGTCCTTCCGGTGCCCGGCACCCTGCCGCAGGACGCCCTGGTCCGGGTGGGAGTGAACCGTCACGAGCGGAACCCGCACGCCCGGCGCGTCTGCCTGGCGCACCACGGCACGTCGTGCGCCGCCTGCGGGTTCTCCTTCGAGGCTGCCTACGGCCCGGAAGGTGAAGGCTTCATCCATGTCCATCACCTGGTGCCGGCCGCCCAGCTGGGGCCCGGCTACGAGCTGGACCCCGTGGGCGACCTTGTTCCGCTGTGCCCCAACTGCCACGCCATGGCGCACCGGCGCAGGATCCCATACACGGTTGCTGAACTCCGGGCCATGAGGTCCAGCGCGGGGTACATCAGCGGAGCCGTGGTGTCACAGCAGGAGCTGGACGCGCAGGCCGATGCCCGCCGCATCCTGGGCAGCACCTGAACGGTATTCCGGGCAGCACCTGGTCCCGGCTAGGGGGACCAGAGCCAGTCCCGGTTGAAGTCCGGATGGTCACTGTAGGGGACCGCCAGCGCATTGAGGGACAGGGCGGTCCATTCCAGCGCCTGCGGAATCCACTCGGTCTCCTCCCCGAAGGGGTCGCTCACGAGCGTGGCCAGGGCGGTTTGCCTGGCAGCCTCCATGATGCCGATGAGCCGCCGTTTCGCCTCGCATTCCAGCAGCAGGCGGCGTTCGTACCACTTGCCGGATTCCGACGTCGTGCGGTCGTCGAGCAGCCTGCGCGCCACGGCCTCGTCCTCAGCGATGCGCTCGGACAGGAACTCCACAATGTCCACTGTCTGAGCGTACGCCCGCGGCCACGCCGGCACACGGGCTACCCAGCACACCGGCTACACGGCGGCGCGGACTACACGGCGGCGCTGAGGTCCGCGGCCGGGCTCAGGTCCATGGCGGTGCCGGGATCGACGGCGGGGCTCAGGTCGACGGCGGTGCTGAAGTCCGCGGGGGACAGCGGCAGGTAGTAGGCGGAGTGGTAGCGGGTGCGGTCGCCTGTCAGCACCCAGGCTGACCCCTTGCGCACGCGGAACCGCTTGGTCAGGACGGTCCGGTCGTGATCGATGAGGTGGGCCAGGATATCTGCCATCACGTCCTCGTGAGTGGACAGGACGGTCCCCGTTCCGCGGGTTTCGGCAACGAGGGCCAAGGTGCCCGCCAAGCTGCCTCCGGCCAGGTGCTCTGAGCGTTCCACCTCGAGGGATTCCCGCCGCGCGAGTTCGGCGACGGTTTCGATGCAGCGGGGGGAGGGGGCGGAGAGGATGCGTTCGATGTCAAACACGGCGCCCAGTGAGGCGAGCGACCTGGCGGCCTGCTCGCCGGCCGGTGCCAGCGGCCGGTTGCCCGCCTCCGGGTCCCACCCGTCCCGTTTCATCATTTCGGCCCCGCGCACCAGCAGCAGCATTTTTTCCCGCCGCGGGGCGGGGCGGACGCCCAGCTCAAGCTGGAGCCGGGCGCCCAGCGCGAGGATCGCCGGCCTGTCCCGCGGTTCGGTCACCGTGCGCAATGCTGCCGGCAGCGAAAGCCACCTGACGGCGTCGACCTCCTTGCTGGGTCTGAAGCGGCCCGATCCGGCGGCGGCAGCCCAGTAACGGATCGTCTTGATTCTGCCCTTGCGGTCCGCGTAGCGGATGCTGGGCAGCTCCGCGCCCAGCATGCACCGCAGGCCGGTTTCCTCCCGCACCTCGCGTTGGGCGCATTCGGGGCCGGTTTCTCCGGGGTCCGCCTTGCCCTTGGGAATGGACCAGTCTCCGTGGGCGGGCCGGTGGATCAGGAGCACTTCAAGGGTGCCCTTTTTGCCGATCCGCCAAGGCAGTGCGCCGTAGGTCGGGGGCTTGGTCCTGCTCATGCGCTGGTCTCCGTCTGAAGGGTACCGGCCTCGGCCGGAACCAGGCGCTGGGCAGGAATCAAACTTTGGGCAGGAACCAGGCTGAGCGCCGGCGTTTCGCTGGCGTGCTGCAGGCTGTCCAGCCGGCTGTAGAGGCCACCGGACGCGGCGAGTTCCCCGTGCCTTCCGCTTTCCACGATCCGTCCCTTATCCAGCACATAAATCCGGTCGGCCCGTTTGAGCGTCGAGAGCCGGTGCGCGATGACGATCACCGTGCGCCCGGCCATCAGCCGCTCGAGGCCGCGCATGACGTACTGCTCCGAGATCGCGTCCAGGCCGGATGTCGGTTCGTCGAGGATGACGATGGGAGTGTCCCGGACCAGTGCCCGGGCGATGGCGATGCGCTGGCGCTGCCCGCCGGAGAGTGTCACGCCGCGCTCTGCCACCGGGGTGTCGTAGCCCAGTGGAAGGTTGCGGACAAACTCATCCACGTGGGCGGCCTCGGCTGCGGCGAGCACCTGCTCCCGGCTGACCCCCTCCGAGCCGTAGGCGATGTTGTCGTAGATGGTTCCGCGGAACAGGATCGATTCCTGCAGCACCATGGACACCTGTCTGCGCACCGTGGCCACCTGCAGCTCACGGACGTCGGTGCCGTCCAGGAGAACCTGTCCCTCGGCCGCGTCGTACAGCCGCGGGATCAGGCTGACAACGGACGATTTGCCGGCACCTGTCGGCCCGGTGATCGCCACGACGCTGCCCGGCTCCACCTTCAGGTCAATTCCGTGCAGCACGTGCCGGTCACCCTGGTAGCCGAAGCTTACCGACCGCAGTTCCACGGCGCCGGCCAGGCGCGGTGCCGGCCGTGCGCCAGGAAGGTCTGAGATGGCGGGCGCGGTGTCCAGGATTTCCTGGATGCGCTCGGCGCTGGCCTGGCCGCGGCTGATCACCGTGGTGAGCTTGGCCAGTGACTTCATGGGGGAGTAGAGGGCCTTGAGGTAGGCGAGGAAGACCAGCAGCAGGCCCAGCGTCAGGGTGCCGTCCAGCACCCGCTGCGCCCCAATCCAGATGACGAGCACCGTGCCCAGGGTAGCGATGATGTCCACCAGCGGCGAGAACATGGACTGCAGCCGGATGACCCGCAGGCCGGCGTCCCGCCGTCCGTTGTTCCGGGTCCGGAAGTCCTTTTCATGGCGCGCCTCGCTGGTGTAGGTCTGCATCACGCGCACCGAGGCGAACGTCTCCGACATCGCAGCCGCGATGTCGCTGTCCCGGCTGCGGGCCTCCTTCGAGGCGCCTTTGATCCGGCGCCGGTAGAAGAGCACCGTGATGAACAGCAGCGGTGACACCGCCAGGCCTATGAGTGCGAAGGTCGGGTCGATCATCACGCAGATGGTGATCACGAACCCCAGGATGAAGATATTGGGCAGCAGGACCGACAGGATCGACACCATGAGGGCACGCACGTAGTCGACGTCCGTAGTGGTCCTGGTGACCAGGTCGCCCAGCCGCTGCTTGTCGTGGAAGGCCAGCGACAACCGCTGCAGATGGGTGAAGACTTCGGTCCGGATCGTGGCCATGGCCCGCTCGCCCACACCGTTGAGGAGGCGGGAGCCGAGGTAATCGGCTCCGGCGTTCAGTACTGTCATGGCGAGCAGCGCCGACGCGGCGAGCAGAAGCAGCTGGAGCTGGGTCAGGCCGGCCAGTCCGAGGAAAGCGGGCATTTCGTGGACCCGCGAGCTGCCTGTCGGCTGCAGCACGTCGTCGACGATGACCTTCATGGGCCACGGCAGGGCCACCTCCATGGCGGCGACGAACACCACCAGCAGCGCGCCGCCCGCCAGAGCCCAGGCATGGGGAGCTATGGCCCCGCGGAACCGCCAAAAGGTTTGAAACATCTCTCCCCCTAAGATTCGGCAGTCGTGGGCATCACCGAACGCTGCGCGTTGGGCGGTGCTTGGACCGTCCCGGTGTATCCGGGTCCGTCCACTGTTTCCTAAGGAGCTTTGGGAAAACCGTGCCTGAGCTTGGGGAAAACCTGCCGGCGGGCTGGGGTCCGACGGCGGTTGCACTGTTTGGGGGGCTTACAACCGGGCTCTCACGGACTACCGTTTGCAAGTAGAGGCATTTCCAGCCCGTATGGCAGCAAAGGAGTGGCTATGGGTGACGTGTGGATCCGCACGATCAGCCACAGTCTGGTGCGGGCCGACAGGGTCACGGAGATCGCTTCATCACGTGGATCGGTCCATGAGGAGCGCGGGTATTCGATCAAGGCGGTGGCCGAAGGCAAGGCCTACATCCTCATCGACAACAGCGAGCTCGAGGGCACCGCCAGCGCCCGATTCGCACATGCCGGCCGCATGCAGGCAGCACTGCTGCTGGCCGTGGACGCGGCAAGTACTGCTGCGGCGCCCACGGTGATCAGTTATGAAAATGACGGGGAACGCTGGGTCATCTCCGCGGCCGCCGAAATAGCCGGGCCGGCGGGGCAGGCGGCGCCGGTGGTGGAGGCCAACGCCGTGGAGATCAGCTAGATGTTCCGGTCAGCAAGGTGGGGGCCAGTCAAACAGTGACCGCCAGGTCATAATCGGCCCCCTGCATGTTGTCGCACAGTTCAACGCAGGCGCCGATGCGCGCCCTGAAGTCCGGTGCCTGCTTCCACGCGTCGCGGGAGGCCGCATCCGTCCATTGGGAAAATGACACATAGTGCCCGGTCGTGTTGCGGTCCCGGAGCAGGTTTGCCTCAACCATGGCCGGAAAGTTTTCCCTGGACCACTGAAGGAACTCTGTCCAGCGCTTGACGAACTCCTCGTCCTTGCCTTCCTTGACCTGCCAGACCCCGGAAGCGTAATGCTCTGCCATCGGTCTCACACCCTTTCCAAGATGCCGGATGGGTCAATTTTAAGACCGGGGAGCCGGGTCCGGGAGTGGCCCCGCCTGCCGGCATGCCGCGCCGTCCCGGACTGGTACCGCCCCTAGCTGTAGTTCCCACTGAGGTTGTGAACGCGGCTGATGGGGGTCTTGCCTCCGATGCCGGTATGGGTTCTGTGGTGATTGTAGTGGTGGAGCCATGCCTCGTAGGTGGAGGCGCGCTCGGTTTCTGAGGTGTAGGGCCTGACGTATGCCCATTCGCTGGCGAGGGTCCGGTTGAAGCGTTCAACTTTGCCGTTGGTCTGTGGCCGGTAGGGCCGGGTTCGTCGGTGCTTGACGTGCGGGCCTAACGCAGCTGTGAAGGTTCTGGAGCGGTAGCAGGATCCGTTATCGGTCAGCACGGCTTTGACGGTGATTCCGTGTGCGGCGAAGAATGCCGCCGCTCGGATCCAGAATCCGGATGCGGTTTCCTTCGTTTCGTCGCCGAGGATTTCCGAGTACGCCAGACGCGAGTGGTCGTCCACCGCATGATGCAGGTAGGCGTATCCGGTCCCGGCTCGGCGATTCCGCCGGCCCTTGGCACGTCCCAGGGCACGGTGCCCGCCACCGTCCGGTATACGTCCGAGCTTCTTGATGTCCACGTGGACCAGATCCCCGGGGTTTTCGTGCTCATACCGTTGTGCTGCGGGCTTCCGCACCGGCAGCCCCGTTCCCTGGTCCAGGCAGACCAGCCGCGGCATTCGGTACCTGGCCAGAACCTTGCCCACGGTTGAGCGGGCAAGGTGAAGGTGGGCGGCGATCCGATGCGGGCCCCACCGGCGGTTGAAACGCAGCGCCACGATGCGGCGTTCGGTGCGCGCCGGCGTGCGGTTGGGACTGCGTCGGGGCCGGGACGAGACGTCAGCCATGCCTTCCTCACCTAGGGCCCGGTACCGGTCCACCCACTTCTTGGCTGTTGCTGGCGAGCACTGGAACCGCTCCGCGGCCCGGCGCAACGTCCATCCCTGTTTGATGACCAAACGGGCGAGCTTCCCTCTGGCCTTGGGTGTCAGGTCGGCATTGGCATGGGTAACGTAAGACAAGAGGGCCTCCTGGCGTCGAGATGAGTGTGGTAACCCAAATCGATACAGGAGGCCCTCGCCCTTTACATCACGCCACGCTGTTCACAACGTCCTTGGGAACTACACCTAGCCCGCCATCCCGCTGGCATCCTCGGGGCCCACGAATTTGCAGGATCCCGGGTGGCGTTCAGGCAGGATGCAGGTCCGGCCCGTGGCCAGGTGCACGTTGCCGCAGAGGCCGGAGAGGGCCACATCCTCGCGGACGTGAAAGCTTCGGAGGTCGGGCCGTTCGCCGCTGCTGACCGGAAGTTCCCCGCTGCTGACGGGAAGGGCGGACGGTGCCGGACTGCTGTCGTCGTCGGAAAAGTTCATGCCTAGCAAGCTCCTCGTCGAGTGGCTGCCCCAAGATGCAAGGCCAGTCGTGCGGATCCAACGATTCAAGTCTCCCGCCGCCGGATTAACGGCGGGTTACGGGCCTGTTAGGGCTGCTTGGCGAAATTGTCGCCGGGCCCCGTGAGCCTGCCCAAGCACTCCGGCTACCCGAGCAGATCGTCCACGTAGCACCACCGCCAGTCCTCGCCCGGCTCGATGCTGCGCATGACGGGGTGGCCGGTCGACTGGAAATGCCGGGACGCGTGGGTGGCGGGCGAGGAATCACAGCAGGCCACATTGCCGCACTCCAGGCACATCCGCAGGTGGACGGTGGTGGTCCCTTCACGGATGCAGGCGTCACAGCGCGCGTCGCCGGGAACATCCGGTTCGCGTGCAGCCTCCAGGTGCTCGCAGTCTCCTCCCGGCCTGGCGAGGGCGCGGGAACCGGAAACATCGGCCTCCTCGATGACGGCATCCAGCATCGACTCCTCGACGTCGAGCCGCTCCAGGACGCTGCTGAGCACCTCGTGGGGGTAGTTCCCGCCGCTCCTGAGTTCCAGGACCTTCGCCCGCTCCGCCTCGAGCATGGCCAGCCGCAGCTGGGCGTAACGCTGGCTGGGGGTGGAGGCTTCCGCCGTCGGCCGCCCAAGACGTTCCCACGCCGCCAGCCCGCGTTCCTGCGTCCTCCGCTTCAGCATGGCCACCACCTCCGGCGGGTCGTCATCTGTCTGCAGTTCATGAAGCCGCCCCACCCCCGCCGCTGTTGCCTGCTGCGTCAGGTCCGCCTGGGCCAGCGCATCCTCGCCTGGATCGGGACCCCGCACCCGGAGCAGCCGCACCAGGGCGGGCAGCGTGAATCCCTGCAGTGCCAGCGTGCCGGCCACCACCACCATTGCCGCCAGGATCAGCACCGTGCGGTGCTCCAGGTCCTGCGGCAGGGTCAGGGCCGCCGCGAGCGTGACCACCCCGCGCATGCCGGCCCACGAGATGATGGCGGGATACTGCCAGGGTGGCGCGGGGTCCCTCCGAGCCACGGCCGGGATAAGCCGGGGCAGATAGGTCGCAGGAAAGACCCAGACCGGGCGCAGCAGGAGCACGGCCAGCAGGATCACCGCGCAGCCCGCCCAGATCCTCGCCGCGCCCAGGGAGTCGTCCTGGACGCCTTCGATGATGGTCCGCACCTGCAGGCCGATGAGCAGAAACACCGAGTTTTCCAGCAGGAACTGCACGGTCTCCCAGTTGCTCCGCTGGCTTTGCCGGGCGGCCCCGCCGGGCATGGAGGGCGCCTTGGTGCCCATGACCAGGCCCGTGACCACCACCGCCAGAACGCCGGACGCATGGATTGCCTCCGCCGGCAGATACGCCACGAACGGTGCCATCAGCGACGTTGAGGTATTAATGGCCACATTGCGGATCCGCAGGCGGAGCTGGGTGAGGGCGTAGGCCGCGGCAAGGCCCACCGCCAGCCCGCCGCCGGCGGCCAGCAGGAAGTCGGCGCCGATCTCCAGCACTGACACAGTTCCCGCGATGGCGGCGACAGCTGCCCGCAGGCACACCAGGGCTGTTGCGTCGTTGACCAGCGACTCGCCCTCCAGGATGCTCACTATCCGGCGGGGCATTCCCACCCTTCGTGCAATGGCCGTGGCGGCCACCGCATCCGGCGGAGCCACCACGGCAGCAAGGGCCATGGCCGCGGCAAGCGGTATCTCCGGAAACAGCCACCAGATCACGAGGCCCACGACGACGGTGCCGAATATGACGTAACCCACCGAGAGCAGCCCGATGGCCCTCTTATTGGAGTGGAAGTCGTACAGCGACGTCTGCAGGGCAGCGGCATACAGGAGCGGCGGCAGCAGCCCTACGAGGACCAGTTCCGGATTGAGGTCGATGCGGGGCACGAACGGAAGGAAAGAGCCGCCGACGCCGGCGAGCACCAGGAGCAGCGGAACCGATACATCAAGCTTCCGGCCCAGTGCGCTGACGGCGCAGACTACGGCGGCGATCGCCAGCAACCCCAGGGCGACTTCCATGGGGTTATCCTCTCAATGCAGGTCAGGACGTGGTTCCGCCGGCGTCGTCGGCACCCTCCGCCGGATCCTGCGAGTGCATGCGGATGTCGGTGGGGTCCGCCAGTTCGTCTCCTTCGGCGGGGGCTTCGCTGTGGATGCGCTGCAGCATCTCCGGATTTTCGCTCATGACTGCCGTTCCTCTGTTGCGGTTGTGTGCGGGGCATCGCTTATCTTCATCTAGCTACCGATCCGCGCACGCTGTCAAGAACCCGCCCTGCCCTCTGGCCGCGCAAATTGTTCTGTGCTGAACTGTTGGGGTTGCACCCGAAATGCCCCGTGGCCACCGGCCACAGCACTGCCCTCTGCACCGTCGACCAGGCCGGTTCGTGCCGGCGGCTGGGAAGGAACACAACCATGGCAACGTACAAGATCGGCTATTTCGTCGGAAGCCTGGCCAGCGGCTCCATCAACCGCACCCTCTCCAAGGCACTCATCAAACTCGCACCCGAGGACCTCGAATTCACTGAAATCCCCATCAGGGACCTGCCGCTGTACAGCTACGACTACGATGCCGACTTCCCGCCCGAAGGCCGTGCACTCAAGGATGCGATCGCAGGTTCGGACGGGATACTCTTCGTCTCCCCGGAATACAACCGGTCCATTCCCGGCGCACTGAAGAACGCCATCGACTGGGGCTCCCGGCCCTGGGGCACCAACTCGTTCGCGCGCAAGCCAACCGGCATCATTGGTGCTTCGCCCGGCAGCATCGGCACGGCGGTGATGCAGTCCTCCATGCGCGCTGTGCTGAGCTTCCTCGATGCCCCGCAGCTCAATGCCCCCGAGGCCTACGTGAAGTTCAACCCGGACGTCTTCGGCAGCGACGGCGAGGTCAAGGACGAATCCACCGAGGCCTTCCTGCGCCACTACATGGAGGAATACGGAGCCTTCGTCGAGCGGGTCCTGGCGGCCAACGCCCCCGGCCACATCGGCGACCGGGAACCCGACGCCCAAAAGCTCTCCCGGTAGGCCGGCTTCCCTTTCCTCCCGCGTTTTGTACAGATAATGGCCGCCGGGAGGCCTCGAAGCCCCGGTATCTGTACAAAAACTCCTCGTGGAGGAGGCTTAGAGGGGGAGGGGGACGAGGCCGCCGAGGTTGCGGTACTTCTCCAGCCGCTGCGGAAGGAGCTCCGCGACGCCGGCGGCCGAGAGCGAGGCGAGCTCGTACTCGATGGCCTGGCCCAGGCGCTGGCAGAACGCCCTGCCTTCGAGGGCGGCGTCGCCGCGTTCGTCCACGATGTGCTCCACCATGCCGTGGGCGTGGAGCGAGGCGACGTTGACGCCCTGCGCTTCGGACATCGCCGGGGCGAACTCGGTGCTGCGGTGCACAATGGCGCTCGCGCCTTCGGGCGGCAGCGGGGACAGCCAGGCGTGCTGTGCGGCGATGGTGCGGTCGGCCGGGAACAGCGCCAGTGCTCCGCCGCCGGTGCCCTGGCCCATGAGCACGGACACCGTGGGGGAGTTTAGGCCGATGAGGTCGTGCAGGGAGCGGGCGATTTCGCCGGCCAGCCCGCCTTCCTCCGCTTCCTTGGACAGCGCCGCGCCGCCGGTGTCAATCACCGTGACCAGGGGCAGGCCGAGTTCCTCGGCCAGGCGCATGCCGCGCCGGGCTTCGCGCAGCGACGCCGGGCCCATGGCGGTCTGCTGCGAGGGGCGGGGCCGGGTGTGGCCGATCACCACGCAGGACTTCTGCCCGAAGCGGGCCAGCGCCAGCAGCAGCCCGCGGTCCTTCTCACCCTGGCCGGTGCCGTTGAGCGGCAGCACGTCGCGGGCCCCGTAGGCCAGCAGCTGCCGCAGGTCCGGGCGCCGCGGATTCCGGGAGATTCCGATCGATTCCCAGGCTCCGGCGTCGGACGGTTTCACCGACAGCGTCCGCGGCGGACGGACCCGCGCGTGCGGGCCGGCGACGAGGATGCTCAGGGCACGGTCGACGACGTCGGACAGCTGCCACGGCGGGACCACCGCATCCACCAGTCCCTTGTCGAAGAGGTTCTCGGCCACCTGGACGTTCTCCGGGAACGGCGCACCGTACAGCGCCTCGTAGACGCGCGGCCCCAGGAAGCCGAGGAGGGCGCCGGGCTCGGCCACCGTGATGTGCCCAAGGGAGCCCCAGGATGCCATGACGCCGCCGGTGGTGGGGTGGCGGAGATACACGAGGTAGGGCAGGCCGGCCTGCCGGTGCGCCCGGACCGCGGCGCTGATTTTCACCATGGAGAGGAACGCGATGGTGCCTTCCTGCATCCGGGTGCCGCCCGACGCCGGCCCGGCGAGGAGCGGAAGCCCTTCCCGGGTTGCCCGTTCGACGGCATTTACGATCCGTTCGGCTGCGGCGAGGCCGATGGATCCGGCGAGGAAACGGAACTCGCTGACGATGACGGCCACGCGCCTGCCGCGGATGAGCCCCTCACCCGTGAGGACGGACTCGTCCACGCCTGTTTTCTCCCGGGCGGCCGCCAGTTCCTGCCGGTATTCGGGGCTGGGGTCGGGGTCCACCACTGGCGAGTCCCAGGTGCGGTAGGAGCCGGGGTCGAGCACGGCCGCGATCAGTTCGGTGGCATCCAAGTGCCGGACCTTCTGGGATTCAGGCATGGTCAGCGGCCTTCCGTGGCGGAGCCGGCCGGGACCATCGAACCGGCGGTGGCGTTGGCGGGGACAAGCCCGAGCCATTGCCTGATCTGCTCGCCGTCCTGGTCCAGCAGCGGCGGAGCCGTGTGGGCCTTGAGTGTGGTTTCCGCGGTGTCCGCTGCACTGAAGAAGCGCAGCGGCGGCCCCGGGAGGGTGACGTTCCCCAGGATCTTGTGGTCGACGTCGATCACCAGGCCCTGGGAGTGGACCTGTTCCCAGGCGTAGACCTCATCCAGGGTGCGGACCTTGCCCGCCGGGACGCCGGCATCGTTCAGCTTGGCGAGCAGCGGTTCGGCCTCGTAGTCGGCGAAGACGCGCTCCACCTCCTCGATGACCTTTTCCCGGTTGCGGACGCGCTCGGCGTTGGACGCGAATTCGGGACGGCCGGCGTCGATGCCGAACGCGTCAGCAAACGTTCGCCACAGCTTCTCGCTGCCCACGCTGATCTGCACGCGTCCCTGCCGGCAGTGGAACAGGCCGTAGGGCGCGATGGAGGGGTGGTGGTTGCCCTGGGCCTTGGGCACCTCGCCCGCGACGGTGGCGCGGGTCCCCTGGAAGGCATGCACGCCGATCAGTGCGGCGAGCAGCGAGGTCCGCACAATCTGGCCCTGCCCCGTCCGCTCGCGCTGCAGCAGCGCCGCCAGTGTTCCGAACGCCCCGTACATGCCCGAGAGCAGGTCCGCGATGGGCACGCCCACCCGCTGCGGATCGTCGGGGCCGGAGCCGGTCAGGGACATCAGCCCGGCCTCACCCTGCAGGATCTGGTCGTAGCCGCTGCGGCGCGACTCCGGGCCGTCGTGGCCGAAGCCGGTGATGGACAGGACCACCAGCGAAGGGTTCAGCGCGTGCATTTCCGCGGCGGAGAAGCCGAGCCGGTCCAGGACGCCGGGCCGGAAGTTTTCAATCACGACGTCGGCCCGTTCCAGCAGTTCACGCAGAACCGTCCGCCCGTCGTCGCTCTTCAGGTCCAGGGCGATGGATTCCTTGTTGCGGTTGCAGGAGAGGAAGTACGTGGCCTGGGGATCGTCTTCGGGGCCGACGAAGGGCGGTCCCCAGCCGCGGGTATCGTCCCCGGTGCCGGGGTTCTCAACCTTGATGACCCGAGCCCCGAGGTCTGCGAGCATCATGCCGGCGTGCGGGCCGGCCAGGGCGCGGCTCAGGTCCACCACAAGGTAGCCGGCGAGAGGGCCTTCGGGCTGCGACGTGCCCGCTGTCTGCGACGTGCCTTCTGGCCGGGACGTGGATTTCTGGCTCATGCGGGGTGTTCCTTTTCTTGTCCGGTGGGCTGCTGTGTGCTGGTGGCGGCTGCTACATCCGGGCTACATCCAGCCGGGGAGGACCATGACCAGCCAGGCGATGGCGGGGCCGGCGATGACGACGACGCCGCTGTACGCGAGGATCTGCTTGTAGAACTTGTCCTTGTCCACGTCCTCGGGGGCGTTGGCCAGGACCAGGGCGCCGTTGGTGGAGAACGGCGAGACGTCCACGATCGTGGCGGCGACGGCCAGGGCGGCGATCACGCCGACGGCACCGATTTCGCCGGTGGACAGGAACGGGACGGCCAGCGGGATGAGGGCGGCCAGGATGGCGGTGGAGGAGGCGAAGGCGGAGACCACGGCGCCGATGTAGCAGATGAGCAGGGCCGCCAGCAGCGGCATCCCGAGGTGCGCGACGCCGTCGGACACGAACTTGATGGTGCCGGCTTCCTCGAGGACGCCCACGAAGGTGAGCATGCCGCAGATGAGCAGGACGGTGGACCAGCTGATCTTGTTGATGGCGCCCTTCTGGGCGGCGGGCGAGACGAGGGCCAGGACCATGGCGATGGTGATGGAGACGAACCCGACGTCCACCTTGAAGCCGAGCGAGATGATGGCGAGGGCCATCAGGCCGGCGATGGTGACCAGCTGCGGAAGCGTGGCACGGGCACCGCTGTCGGCTGCACCCGTGCTCGAAGATGAGGCAGCGGCGGAGCCGGCGGTTCCCTTGCTGGCGACGCCGGTGGGGGAGATGTCGGAACCGGAACCCTGCAGGGTGACACCCGCTGCCCGGGCTCCCACGCTGACGGCCATCCTGGACTCGGCGGCCTGCTCCACGAGCCGGCCGGTCTTGGTGGAGAGAAGTTTGCTGCCTCCCAGGACAACGAACAGCACCACGGCGATGGCGAGGTTGAAGACAAAGCTGGCGAGGAAGATCGCCATGGGGCTTGCCTCGAGATCCGTCTTGGCAATGATGCCGTTGACGGTGACGCCGTAGACGGCGATCGGGGAGAAGCCGCCGGCCTGCGCCCCGTGGATCACCATCATGCCCATCATCAGCGGGTTGATCTTGTGCTTCGCGGCGAAGCTGAGGGCGATGGGAGCGATGATCGCGACGGCGGCCGGAGACAGGGCGCCGACGGCGGTGATGACCGCCGTGATGGCGAACATGACCCAGGGGATGAGCGCCACCTTGCTGCCCACCATCCGGACCGCGCCGCGGACCAGCAGGTCGATGGTCCCGTTGTTCTGGGCGATCGCAAAGAGGTACGTGACGCCGACGATCGTCAGGAACAGGCCGCCGGGAAAGTTGGCAAGGATGTCGGAGGTGGACATCCCCAGGACCACCGAACCGAGCAGGAAAGCGCCGACGAAGGCCAGGGCGCCCATGTTGAGGGGCAGCACCGTGGCAAGCAGGAACATCCCCGCCAGGATGATGATGGACAGGACAGGAGCGGACATCGTTGTTCCTCCGGGGTGAGAGTTGATGTGATGTGGCTTACAGGCTCACTGGCCTAGCCTCCTAGACACTAGGTGACTTTGTCAATACTCCTCCGCTAAGCTGGAGCCAAACGCCGGAAGGATGCGCATGCCCAGGAAGACTGCAACCCAACAGATTTCCCGCGTTGCCCGCCCGCGCCTCTACGAGCAGCTCGTGGAGCAGTTGATGGACTTCATCGAGTCCGCGCAGCTCGGGCCCGGCGACACCCTCCCCGCCGAGCGGGACCTCGCCGAACGGCTTGGCGTTTCGCGGGCCACGCTGGCCCAGGCGCTGGTGGCCCTCGAGGTCCTCGGCGTCATCGACGTCCAGCACGGCACCGGCGCCGTCCTGGTGTACCGTCCCAACGTTCCCTCCGTGCTCAAGGGGCTGCGCGAGCACCGGAACCGCCTTCCGGAGATCGTGGAAGCCCGCAGCACCCTCGAGGTGAAGCTGGCCGCGCTCGCTGCCGAGCGCCGCACCGACGAGGACATGCAGGCAATTGAGAAGGCGCTGGATGTCATGGCGGACGAGGTGGCCTCGGGTGCCAAGGGGGCCCACGGTGATGAACTGTTCCACCAGGCCATCACTGCTGCCGCGCACTCCGGCGTGCTGGCCCAGCTCATGACCTTCATCGCGGAGATGATCCTGGAAACCCGGCTTGAGTCGCTGGGCCAGCCAGGCCGGCCGGAGCAGTCCCTGGCGTCCCACCGCAAGATCGCCGACGCCATCAAAGCCCAGGATCCGGAGGCCGCCGCGGCAGCCATGCTGGACCACATCACGCTCGTCTCCGACGTCGCCCTGCTGAAGTAAGTCCAGTGAAGCCGTTTCTGCTGCTTGCCTCGCGGGCCGAGGATGTCGCCGCGGAGGACGAGTACGAGGCCTATCTGCGGTTCGGCGGGCTGGAGCCGCACCAGCTGACCCGCATCCGGATGGAGCGCGCACCGCTGCCGGAGCTGGACCTTGACGACTATTCCGGTGTCATCGTGGGCGGCAGCCCGTTCACCTCGAGCGACCCGCCCGAAAAGAAGAGCGACGCCCAGCACCGCGTGGAGCGCGAACTGTCCGGGCTGCTGGACCGGATTGTGGCGGAGGACTTCCCCTTCCTGGGCGCCTGCTACGGCGTCGGCACCCTTGGCCTGCACCAGGGCGCGGTGATCGACCGGACGTATGGAGAGCAGCTTGGCGGGGTGACCATCAGCCTCAGCCCGGAGGGCCTGCGGGATCCGCTGCTGGCAGGGCTTCCCGCGCAGTTCACCGCATTCACGGGCCACAAGGAAGGGTGTACGGTGCTGCCCCCGCACGCCGTGCTGCTGGCGAGCTCCGCGGCCTGCCCGGTCCACATGTTCCGGATCGAACAGAACCTGTACGCCACGCAGTTCCATCCGGAACTCGACGCCGAGGGCCTGGTGACCAGGATCGACATCTACCGACACGCCGGCTACTTCCCGCCGGAATCCGCCGAGGAACTGATGGCGGCGGCCCGGACCTACACCGCCACCGAACCGATGAAGATCCTGCGGAACTTCGTGAAGCTTTACGGCCGGTAGCCTCCCGGCCGCCCCGGATTTCCATTGACTTCGCTCTGCAGAGGTCTAACGTTGAACTACGTCAACATTGCATGTGTTGCGTGCACGTGCGGCGTGGGGGTACGCCGCCCAGTTACTGCGGCTGCCGCCTGTCACGGCTCGGTGGCGGTCCGCACGTCGCAAAGCAGGCTTCCGCCGAAGCCGCCTTCAAATTTTCTGGTCTCAACCACATCTGCAGGTACTGTCCATGACCGCCAATTTCATTACCGCCCTTGCCGTCAAATCGTTCGATGAACCGGATAAGAAGAGGTGCCCGGACAAAGCCGAGGTGGATCTGGTCAGCGTCAACGATTTCTCCGTTGCGCGGCTGATCCTCGCCCCCGGCTGGCGCTGGTCCGAATGCACCAAGCCCACCGAACAAACACCCTTCTGCCAGCACAGCCACCTCGGCTTCTGCCTGTCCGGCGTCATGGAGGTTGAAACCCCCGACGGTGCCCGCTCCTCGATCCGGGCCAACGACACCTATGCGATTCCGCCGGGGCATGATGAATGGGTGGTGGGTTCCGAGCCGTTCGTGGCCGTGGAGTTCCTTGGCGCGGCGTCGTTCGGGCGTCCGGTCAGCCGGGGGCTGCACGCCCTGATCTGACGCGACAGAACCTGGACCGCCCGCAGGCGGCTCCTTGCCGCGCGGTCACGGCCCCTTGTTGGCATGCCGCCGCGGAGGGGATAACGTCACTGCCATGGGATGACTGTCCATCTGAGGAGTCGCTGCCATGGCCATTATCGACAACGCCGTGTACGTGGGCGGACGCCGGACGGCGGATCCGGAAGGCCTGGAGGAGACGTATTTCCTGCTGCGGCAGCGCCAGGGAATGGCCTGGATCGGGCTCTACCGTCCCGACCCGCACGAGCTGCGCTCAGTGGCGGATGAGTTTGACCTCAGCTCCCTGGCGGTCGAGGACGCCCTCACCGGACACCAGCGGGCCAAGCTGGAGCACTACGGTGACACGCTCTTCCTGGTCCTGCGGCCGGCCCGGTACCTCGACGACGTCGAAAAGGTGGAGTTCGGTGAGATCCACGTCTTTGCCGGACCTGACTTCGTGGTCACCGTCCGCCGCGCGGAGTCGCCGGACCTTGCCAGGGTCCGGCGCCGGATGGAATCCCAGCCGGAATTCCTGGCCCTGGGCCCCGATGCCGTGCTGTACGCCATTCTGGACCAGGTGGTTGACGAGTATGAGCCCGTGGCCGCGG
This sequence comes from Arthrobacter sp. NPDC057388, assembly GCF_042668165.1. Taxonomy (NCBI): domain Bacteria; kingdom Bacillati; phylum Actinomycetota; class Actinomycetes; order Micrococcales; family Micrococcaceae; genus Arthrobacter; species Arthrobacter sp. NPDC057388. Next base: position 2,606 of record NZ_JBHVBL010000051.1, on the reverse strand, counting down.
GCCTGGAAAACGACATCGACGAGATTGAGGACGAACTGTTCGGCGCAGACCCGGAGGTGTCCCGGCGCATCTACGAACTGTCCCGGCAGGTCATCACCGTGCAGCGCGCCACCGGGCCATTGGCGGGGATCCTGCAAGCACTGATCAGCGGAACACCGGAGCATCACCCCGGCCCCGAGCTCCAGGACCACCTCCGCGATGTGCTGGACCACGTCCTGCGGCTCAATGACCGGATCGCGTCCTTCCGGGCACTGCTGCAGAACGCGCTCGCGGTCAATGCCGCCCTCGTTGCCCAGCGCCAGAACGACGAAATGCGCCGCCTTACCGAGTCCAGCTTCGCGCAGAGCGAGCAGGTCAAGAGGATCTCTTCCTGGGCGGCCATCCTCTTCGCACCCACGCTCATCGGCACCATCTACGGAATGAATTTCCACACCATGCCCGAGCTCGACTGGATCTTTGGCTACCCCATGGCGATCGGCCTGATGATCGGCATGGGGCTGATCCTGTACGTCGCCTTCAAACGCAACAACTGGATCTAGGCCCGGCGGCCACAACCGTACCTAACCGCAGGAAAGCGCAGGATTTCGCCGGTATTTCCGCAGCAGCCGAAGCTTCATCGAAGCTTCGGTGCAGTTCCGGCCGGGCGAAGGGCCGCGAAAAATACACTGGAAACAGCCTTCCAACCCGTTCTACACCGGCCCTCAGCTTCCGAAGGAACCCCAAAATTCGCGCTTCGTCTGTTCTCCGTCCTGCCCTGGCATCGCTGCTGCTGACGGGCTTCGCCGCCGCCTTCGCGGGTGTCTCGCCGAGCACCGCCGACGCCAGCACCGCCGCCGGCAGCGCCACGGAAGCCGCGGCTGCAGCTCCTGCCCGCTACATCGTGCGCTACTCCACCGGGACCGACGTTTCCTCGGCCGTACGGAACCTGCGCTCGAAAAACATCTCCGTCAGGCGCACCTTCGCCAAAGCCATCAGCGGCGCCGTGGTGACGGCGACGCCGGGCCAGGCGGCGGAACTGAAGCGCTCGGCCGGCGTGGCCGCCGTCGAACCCGATGCCCGGGTGACGGCGGCCGATACCCAGCAGTCCGCAACCTGGGGACTGGACCGCATTGACCAGCGCACGCTGCCGCTGTCCGGGACCTACACCTCGGCATCCTCCGGTGCCGGTGTGAGCGCCTACGTCATCGACTCCGGCGTGCTGTCTGCGCACGCGGAGTTCGGCGGCCGCGTCGCCTCCGGCTGGACGGCGATTGCCGACGGACTGGGCACCGGCGACTGCAACGGCCACGGAACGCACGTTGCCGGCACCATCGCGGGAAAGACCTACGGCGTGGCCAAGGCGGCCACCGTAATCCCCGTCCGTGTGCTGGACTGCAACGGCTCAGGCTTCAACTCGGACGTGATTGCCGGACTGGAATGGGTTGCGGCCAACCACCAGGCCGGCACCCCGGCCGTGGCCAACCTGAGCCTCGGCAGCACTGCCAGCGCCATGGTGGACGCCGCTGTGCAGGGCATCATCAACGACGGCGTCACCGCAGTGGTCGCCGCCGGAAACGCCGCCGCCGACGCCTGCAACAGCTCCCCGGCCCGCGTTCCCGGGGCACTGACCGTTGCCGCCAGCGACTCCGCGGACAAGCAGGCCACGTTCTCCAACTACGGAAGCTGCGTGGACCTGTACGCTCCGGGCGTCAGCATCAAGTCCGCCTCCCGGGCCTCCACCACCGCAACAGCGCTGATGAGCGGCACCTCGATGGCCTCCCCGCACGTGGCAGGCGGCGCAGCCGTGATGCTCTCCCGGTCGCCGCGCATGCTCCCGGCGGACGTGGCATCGAAGCTGCTCTCCGCCGCCACCGCCGGCAAGGTTTCCGGCACTACCGCGGGCACTCCGAACCGCCTGCTGTATGCGGACACCGCCGTCTCGGCCCTTGCCGCTCCGGCCGTGCGGACCTTCGGACCGGCGGCCGCGTCCTTCGGCGCCCCCGTGACTGCCAATGTCACCGCCACTTTCAGCACCGCGACGCAGGGCATCAGCGGCAGCACCTTCGTGCTGCGCGGCCCGGGCGGCGCCGTCGTTCCGGCGGCCGTCAGCTACAGCGCCACCACAAGGACGGCCACGCTCAACCCGGCGGCGAACCTGGCCAACGATGCCAGGTACACCGCCACCCTGACAGGGGGAGCAGCTGCCGTCCGCGACGCCGCGGGCACCCCGCTGGCCACCAGCAGCTGGACCTTCACCACCGGCCCCGCCCCTGTCATCACCGCAATGACGCCGCGCCCGGGGGCCACGCTGGTGCGGCGGGCCAGCAACATCGCGGTGACCTTCAGCGAGGCCATCACGGGTGCAGGCACCGCCACCGTAACGCTGAAGAACACCGCCACCGGCGCCAAGGTGACCGCCACCGTCTACCGCAACGGCACCACGAACCAGTGGGTCCTGAACCCCTCGGCCAGCCTGGCCGCGCGGACCAGCTACACGGTCAGCGTGACCGGCGGCGCCACGGCGGTCCGCGACCTCGCCGGCAACCCGCTGAAGTCCGCCAGCTGGGCGTTCACCACAGGCTCTCTCTGACAAAGCAAAACAGCGGCCGACGGCGGCACCCGGGTGC
>NZ_JBHVBL010000050.1:0-29128 GCF_042668165.1 Arthrobacter sp. NPDC057388 | reverse complement strand
TCGGACGCCTTTCCGATCCTTCCCGGCCGGTGGACACGCTGGTGAACAATGCCGGCATCGGGCTGCTGCACAACTTCGATGAGAACCCGATCGACGACGAGCGGAAGCACCTGAAGCTGCACGTCCAGACGGCCATGGAGCTCAGCCACGCCGCCCTTCAGGGCATGCTGGCGCGCGGGTCCGGCCGGATCATCAACGTGGCCAGCGTGGCCGCTTTCCTTCCCCGCGGCTCCTACTCGGCGGCGAAGGCGTGGCTGGTCAGCTTCAGCCGCTGGGCCAACCTCGCCTACTCATCCCGGGGCGTGAAGGTCACCGCCGTCTGCCCGGGCTTCGTCCATACCGAGTTCCACGACCGGATGGGCATGGACAAGTCGGTGGCGCCGGGCTGGACGTGGCTGCGGCCGGGGCGGGTGGTGCGCGAGGCGCTGGCGGACAATGAGCGCGGCAAAGCCGTCTCCATCCCCACCAAGCGCTACAAGATCGTGGCTGCCGTGGCCCGGATGGTGCCGGACAGGTTTACGGCCGGGCCGCCGCGCCGGCCGCAGGAGCCGGGCGTCGGTTCCGGCGCCAGCGGATAAAGCGCGAACGGATAAACACCACCACCAGAATTCCGACGCCGGCGCCCACCACGGTCTCGACGGCGCGTTCGACAATGAGCACCTGCGGATCGGCCGGCGCCGCCAGCTGGGTCATCAGCAGGATCACCGGGGTGAACCAGACCATCGCCAGCCCGTAGTGCCGGGTCATGAACAGCTCGGTGCCGAACTGGAAGACGATCACCAGCAGCGCCAGGACGGCGGCTTCCGCGCCCGGGAAAAAGTGCAGCGGAGCCCACGGCTCCGGCAGAAGTACGACGGTGACGATCACCAGCCCGAGGAACGTTCCGATGATCCTGTGGATGCCGCGGTGGACGCTGCTGGGGAGGTCCGCGCCGGCCAGCGGCACCGCCGCTGCCGCCATCGCCCAGTGCGGGTGGCCGCTTCCGGTCAGGACGCCGATGGTGCCGGCGGCACCGACAGCCAGTACGTGGCGGGCAGCGTGGATGGCCGCCCTGCGGCGCAGGGCACCCCGGAGGCTTGCAGAGGGACGTGCTGCGCCGGGCTTCCAGGCCCTGCCCCGCACCCAGCCGCCAAATCCCACGAGCAGCGAAAAAGCGGCGGAGCCGAACGCAATCAGCAGGGCCACGTACCAGGGCACAGCCACGGGCACGGAGGCGCAGGCACCCAGGGCGAGGATTCCGAAGAAGGGCCCGTTGGGCCTGAGATGGACCTTGTCCGAGTAGAGGGATCCAACCCCGGCGAGGAAAGCCTCGATGCCCACGAGCCACCACGAGTGGAGGTGGTTGAGCGACAGGACCACGCCTACGGTCACGCCCGTCAGCAGGACGAGTGCCGCCTGGAGCTGGTGCTTGAGCCGGAGCTGGTGCGGTTCGGAACGGCCGTACATGCCGGTGAGCGCACCGAACACGGCATAGATGGTGAGGTCCGGGCGGCCGAGAAGCAGCAGGACCAGGGAGGGGACGGCCACGCTGGTGGCCACACGCCATGCCGAGAGGTGGTCATTGTTGGCGGGGCCCAGGCTGTGCAGCTGCCGCCAGTGGTGCACTACAGACTGCACCGGCACGACCCCTTTCACCCTACGAAGGTAGCACCGCCGAAAAGATCTCACCGCGGGCAGCGTCACATAGTGAGACAGGCAACAGGGCAGAATGCCACGGCAGCGCAGACAGAGTGAAGGCCCGCCCCGGCGGCTCCCTGTCAGTGGGAGCACGGCGGGACGGGCCCCGACCCGGATGCGGGGGACCGGCGTCAGGTGCCGGCCGGCACCTTCTTCAGTTCGCCGTCGAGCTCCTTGTCCAGATGCCTGTTGAGCTCGTCAATCGTCTCGAACGGAAGTTCGTCGAGGTCGATCAGCGGGTTCTCGTCCTGGGTGGCCACCAGTTCACGGGCCTCCGCGGCGGTGTCCACGCTGGGCATTGAGCCGGGCAGCGGGCGCTGGGCGGATTCCTTGAGGAAGTAGATGGCCACCGTACCTACAGCCGAAGTGCCCATCAGGTAGTAGGCGGGCATCATGTCGTTGCCGGTGGCATTGATGAGGGCATCCACGATGAACGGTGTGGTGCCGCCGAAGATCGCCACCGAGAAGTTGTAGGCAATGCCCATGGCGCCGTAGCGGCTGGCCGTGGGGAACTGCGCCGGCAATGCGGAGGCGAGGTTGGCAACGTAGAAGGTCACGGGGAAGGCGACCAGGGAGAGGCCGGCCAGCGTGGACCAGATGGTGCCGAGGCCGATGAGCATGAAGGCCGGCGCAGCCAGGACGACCGTGCTCAAGGCGCCGATCCACAGCACCGGGCGGCGTCCGATGCGGTCGGAGAGCTTGCCGGTCAGCGGAATGCACAGGCTCATGACAACGAGCACCGGGATGGTGAGCAGGGTGCCGTGGACGGGGTCGTAACCCTTCGATTCGGTGAGGTACGTGGGCATGTACGACGTCAGCGCGTAGCCGGCGGTGTTGGCGGCGGCCACCAGGATCATGGCCACGACGATGGAGCGCCAGTAGGCCTTGATGATGCCCACCGGGCCCTTGGCGGCAGCCTCATCATTGGCGGCAGCGTCCTTGGCGAGGTCCTCCTGGGCGTCCAGGGTGGCCTGGAACTGCGGCGACTCCTCGATCTTGCTCCGGAAGTACACGGCGATCAGGCCGAGCGGGCCGGCGACCAGGAACGGCAGGCGCCAGCCCCAGTCCTCCATGGCGGCCTGGCCCAGCGTCAGCTGCAGCACGGACACGAGTGCCGCGCCCAGGGCGAAGCCGAGGTAGCTGCCCATGTCCAGGAAGCTGGCGAAGAAGCCGCGGCGCTTGTCGGGGGAGTATTCGCTCACAAAGGTCGTGGCACCGGCGTATTCGCCGCCGGTGGAGAAGCCCTGCACGAGCTTGAGCACCACCAGGAGGGCCGCCGCCCACATGCCGATCTGCGCGTAGCCGGGCAGCAGGCCGACGGCGAAGGTGCTTGCCGCCATCAGCATCAGCGTGGCCGCAAGAACCTTCTGGCGGCCGATCTTGTCGCCGAGCCAGCCAAAGACCACGCCGCCTAGCGGGCGGGCGATGAAGGTGGCAGCGAAGGTGCCCAGGAGGAACAGGGTCTGGACGGTCTTGTCGGCTTCCGGCAGGAATACCGGACCCATGGTGGTGATGAGGTAGCCGAACACGCCGACGTCGTACCACTCCATGGTGTTGCCCACGATCGTGCCGCCGAGGGCCTTCTTGAGCATGGGCTGGTCCACGACGTTGACGTCGGATACCTTGAGCCGGCGCCGCGCGAGCAGCTTGGGTTTCTTCGCACTCTGAGGTGCGGCCTGGTCAGTTCCGCTGGCGTTCCTGGCGCCTGCTGAAGAGTCGGTCGTGCTTCGGTCTGTGGGCATTTGGGCAACTCCTGTGGAGGTCATTTGCTTGCGACTTTTAGCTGCCCCGCTCCGGGCAGGCCTTCAATTTTACGGGATTTCCATGGCATTCGAGAGTTTGGTGCCGTATGATCGCCCGGTTTAGGGGTCCAAACGGGGCCCGGAACCGGACTTGTTTTGGCCGGTCTGGCCCCGTCATCCTGCGGATTTTCGGCGCGGTGGGCGATCGTTATCAAACCTTTTTCTGTAACAGGGCTTTTCACGCCCTTTTTCCGCTGTTTCCGGCCTTCCCCGGCCACCCGGACGGGATGCCGATTGAACCGTTCAACACCGCTGCTCGTCTGTCTGGGTAGTTCACATATTCCAGACAGGGGTGTTCGCCATGGACTACGAGATCAACGGTCTGCCGATGCACGTGCTGCTCGTCCATGCCACGGTGGTCTTCGTTCCGCTGGCGGCCCTTTGCACACTGCTGAGCCTGCTCTGGCCCGCCGCGCGACGGCGGCTGGGGATCGTCACGCCGCTGATTGCCCTGCTGGCACTGGTTCTGGTGCCGGTCACCGCGGCGGCCGGGCAGTGGCTGCTGGACCGTGTCGATGCCACCCCGAGGATCCTCGCCCACATGCAGCTTGCCGGGACGCTGCTGCCGTGGGTGGTGGGGGTGTTCCTGATAGCCCTCGCCCAGTGGCTGTGGTTCCGTTACGGTGCCGCGCAGGCAGAGGGCATGCGGCGGCGCATGGGCACGGCCGGCTCCCGCATCGCGGGGATTGTCGCCGCCGTGCTCGCACTGGTCATCTGCGGGGGTGCCGTGGCCACTGTGGCTGCGGTCGGTGAAGCCGGGTCCAGGGCCGTGTGGGAAGGATCCTTCCGGGCCGGTGCCGACGATTAAGAAGTCTCTTCCCCGGCGGCGTGATCCTGCCTAAGGTGGACCCATGGGAACACTGATCTTCGGGTAGTGGTCGTGCCGCAGTCTGCTGTCGCGCCGTCGCTGCCGAACGACCGCGGAACCACGGACCTGATATGGGGAACACTTCATTTTCATCGCGGAAAGGAAGAACTAATGGCCGACTCCTATAACGGAAGCAGCATCAAGCCGGATGTGGCTGCACACCTGGCGGAATCGATGGAAAGGCCGGCGCTGCCCACTCCCGAAACCCTGGCCGTGACCACGGCCATGGGCGGGGCAAAGCAGTGGCCGGACGGCAACGGCAAGCGGCGCCACCCCAAGGAACACGGCGCAACTCCCGGCCGCCTGGGACAGGGCGCCGCCGTGACGGCAGTCCACCGGACCAGCCGTCCGCAGATGCCGCACTCATCGTGATCCTGCCGGAATTCTGATCCTGAATTCCACAGCCCGGCAGCAGCCGAAATTTCAAGCTGCTGCCGGGCTGCTTCACGATTCCAGCACGACCTCCGCCGGTTCCTTGTCCAGCCGCCAGCCGCGCCACACCGGGTGGCGGAGCTTGCCGCTCCCGGTCCACTCGCCGAAGGTCACCTCGCCTACGAGGCTCGGCTGCACCCAGCGGGCGTCTGCCGCGTCCGCCGACGGAACTTCATCGAACGGCCGCGTCTTCTGCCCCAGCCCCTCCAGCTTTTTCCGCAGCTCCTCCAGCTCACGCATGCTGAAGCCGCTCCCCACGCGGCCCACATAGCGCAGCGAGTTGCCCTCCGGTATTCCGACCAGCAGGGAGCCGACGGTGTTGGACCGGTCGCCCTTGCCCGGCCGCCAGCCGCCCACCACCACTTCCTGGGTTTGTTCGATCTTGAGCTTGATCCAGGTGTGGGTCCGCTGCCCGCTCACATAGCGGCTGTCCGCGCGCTTCGCCATCACGCCTTCCAGGCCCAGCTCGCGGGCGCTTTCGAGGATGTGTTCCACCCGGCCGTCCAGGGTCTCGGACAGTCCCACCGGGCACCCGCCCGGTTCGAAGAAGTCAGCCAGCCGCTCCCGGCGCTTCCGCAGCGGCAGCCTGCGCAGGTCATCGCCGCCGTCGGCCAGCAGGTCGAAGAGCATCATCTGCACGGGGATGGTGGCACGGGCCCGTTTCACGTCGCCCGGCCTGGTCAGCTTCATCCTTCCCTGCAGGAGTCCGAAGTCCGGCCGGCCGGACGGCCCGACGGCGAAGATCTCACCGTCCGCGATGAAGTCCTGCGGCGGCCAGCAGGTCCTGTCCGTGAATTCGGGATAGCTGGCCGACATATCATTGCCGTTCCGGCTCAGGAGCCTGATCCGGTCGCCGTCGGCCACGACGAGCGCGCGGATCCCGTCCCACTTGAGTTCGAAGAGCCACTCGCTGCCATGCAGGTCCGCGGGAGTGCCGGCTGAGGCGAGCATGGGGGCCGGGTCCTCCTGCAGGCCGGTGCGCTGTGCCGTAGTTGTCGGGGTGGCGGCGGCCGTTTTTGTGCGGGTGCGCGGGGCCTGAACGGGGTCAGGTGCCTGATCGGGGTTGGGCAGGATCTGGGAGAGCGATGGGGCGGCTGCGGCACCGGCCCGGCCCTTCAATTCCGTGGCGCCGGCGGGCTTCTTCCGCGTGCCGGGAACCCTGTCCATCAGATGGATCAGCCACTGCGATTCCTCGCCCTGCCCCTTCCCCGTATGGATCAGGGCAAACTTCCTGGTGCCGCCCAGCCCGCCGCCCTCGCGCCCGGTCAGTGTGGCGATGACTTCCTTGCCGTTGACCCACTTCTCCAGCTCGTAGACGCCCTTGTCCCAGATGCTCACGCTGCCCGCCCCGTACTCACCCTGGGGGATCTCACCTTCGAAATCGGCGTAGTCCATGGGGTGGTCCTCGGTCTGCACGGCCAGATGGTTCTTTTCTCCCGACTCAGGCACGCCCTTCGGCAGGGCCCAGGAGACAAGAACCCCCTCGTGCTCCAGCCGGAAGTCGTAATGGAGGCGGCTGGCATGGTGCTCCTGGATGACGAAGATCTCCCTGCCCGCCTGCCCCGGAACGCCGTTGGCTTTTGCCGCATGGTGTTGCTCCGCCGTGAAGGGCTCGGGTGTTTTCCCCTGGTCGCGCAGGGACCGGTACTTGTTCAGCCGGGGGTCGTCTCTTGCGCCCCCGCTGACCGGTGCGAAGGGATCCTTGCCGGCCGCCACGCGGCGCATGACCTCCTCGTAGTCCAGGTGCTTGAGCGACGCCGATCCCAGCTCCCGCCAGGTCCGCGGCGCCGCCACCGTGGGGTGCAGGCGCCCGCGGAGCGAATACGGAACGATGGTGGTCTTCGCCGCGTTGTTCTGGCTCCAGTCGACCAGGACCTTCCCGGTCCTGAGCGCCTTCTTCATGTCGCTGACGGCCAGATCCGGGTGGTCGGCTTCCAGCGCACGGGCCAGTTCCCGGGCGAAAGCGGAAATCTCATCCGAGCTTTGGCTCCCGTTCAGCACCGCATACAGGTGGATGCCCTTGCTGCCGCTGGTGACCGGAACGGGATCGAGCCCCACGTCCTGCAGGATGGTCCGCGCCAGTTTTGCCACCTCCACGCATTCGGGCAGCCCGGCGCCTTCCCCGGGATCGAGGTCCAGGACCAGTCGGTCGGGAGGCAAGGAACGTCCGTGCGAGTCCACCGTCCACTGCGGCACGTGGATCTCCAGGGACGCGATCTGCGCCAGCCACGTAAGCGTGGCCGGATCGTTCAGCAGCGGGTAGTAGTTGGTGTTGGTCTTGTGCGTGATGGCGGCCCGGGGCACCCAGCCGGGCGCCGAATCGTCCAGGTTCTTCTGGAAGAACACCTCACCCGGACGGTCTTCGGTTCCCACCCCATGCACCCACCGCTTGCGTGTGACCGGGCGGTTCCGGGCAGCGGGGATGAGCACCGGGGCCACAGCAGCGTAGTAGGCGATGACATCGGCCTTGGTGGTGCCGGTGGCGGGATACATCACCTTGTCGAGGTTGGTCAGGGTCAGTTCGCGGCCGCCGACCCGCACGCGTTCCTTACCGGCGGCCATGGGGCTTCACCTCCGGCGCTGCGTGCTGTTGACTGGTCTCATGAGAGCGATCTGGAAAGGCGCCATCGCGTTCGGGCTGGTCAACGTCCCGGTGAAGGTCTACAGCGCCACCGAGGACCATGACATCAGCCTTCATCAGGTGCACAACGCCGACGGCGGCCGGATCCGCTACCAGCGACGCTGCGAGGTCTGCGGCGAAATCGTTGACTACTCCGATATCGAAAAGGCCTATGAGGACGACGGCCGGACGGTCATCCTCACCAAGGATGAACTCAAGTCGATTCCCGCGGAGAACAGCCACGAAATCGAAGTGGTGCAGTTCGTCCCCTCCGAGCAGCTCGATCCCATCATGTTCGAGAAGAGCTATTACCTGGAGCCGGATTCCAAGTCGCCCAAGGCCTACATGCTGCTGCGCAGGGCTCTGGAGGACACCGAGCGTGTGGCCGTGGTGCAGTTCGCGCTGCGGGACAAGACCCGGCTGGGTGCCTTGCGGATCCGCGACGACGTCCTGATGCTGCAGGCGCTGCTGTGGGCGGACGAGGTCCGCGAGGCCGCGTTTCCTGCCCTGGACACGTCCATCCGCATCTCCGCGCAGGAACGGGAGATGTCCGCAGCCCTTGTGGAGTCCATGGCGTCCGACTTCGAGCCTGAGCAGTTCACCGATGACTACCAGGCACAGCTGCGGCAGCTTATCGAGGCGAAGCTGGAAAAGGGCGACGCGCTGGACACGGAAGAGACCTTCGGTGCCGAAGCCGAGGGCGGCAAGGGCGAGGTTATCGACCTCATGGAAGCCCTGAAGCGCAGCCTGGACAAGAAACGCGGGGGCGCGGCGGCAGCCGGCGATTCGGACGGGGAAGAATCGGAAGGGGAGGAGCAGGCGGAACCTGCCAAACGGGCCAGCCGCAGCAGCGGAGGCAGGAGCAGCGGCACCCGGAGCAGCACTGCCAAAAAAGACGCCGGGGATTCCGACGCCGGAACTGCCGGGGGCGGTACGGCCAAGCGCGCTGCTGCAGGCAGCCGCAGTAAGACTTCCACTGCTTCGAAGACCGGTACTGCATCTAAGACCAGCGCTTCCAAGTCCGGCACTGCTGCCAAGTCCGCGACGGCGTCGAAGGCCGGCACCGCCACAAAGTCCACGGCGAAAACCGCGCGGAAGGGCGCCTGAGAAGGCGGGCGCTCCGCCACGCGGCTGCACGTGCACCCGCTCAGGAGTTCCGGAGCGCTGAGATGAGCTCGCTCTTCTTCTTGCCGGAATATCCCTTGAGGCCGATCTCCTTGGCTTTGGCCTTAAGCCGGTCCACGGTCCAGTCCTCATAGTCGCCGGACTTGCCGCCCTTGCGGCCCACCTCGGAGCGTCCCTTCTTGGCTGCCGCGTTGGAGACACGGGCGGCCTTCTGCTTTGAGGCGCCCTCGTCGCGGAGCTCTTCATAGAGCTTGGGATCCTTCAGGCTGGGATTCTTCTTTTCTGGCATGGCTACCTCCGGAATGGACGGGCGGCCGCAATGAAACGGCCGGCGGATCAGGTCAGCGGGCTCCCGGAGGGTCCACTTCGCCGCGGTCCACCGCGGCACGCCAGGCACCCGTCTCGATGCCCCGCGTTTCGATGAACTCCTTGAAGCGTGCCAGGTCGGCGGAGACCTGCTGCTCATCGACGTGGGCTGCGGCGCCGGCCCTCTCCAACAGGCTTTCCGGCTCCCATTCGAGTTCCACGTTGACGCGGCAGAGGTCCTGGCCAAGGTCCTCAAACGTCACCCTGCCCGCATTGCGCGGCTTGTCCTTGCTGACCCAGGCAATGCAGCGGTCGGGCGTCTGTTCCAGGATCTGCGCGTCGTACTCGCGTTTTACGCCGGCCACGCTGGTGCGGAAATGCAGCGAGGTCTCGTCGATCTGTTCGACGGACTCAACACCCCCCATGAAGCTGGGGAACGATTCGAACTGTGTCCACTGGTTGTAGGCGGTGCTGACTGGTACCTCGACGTCCACGCTTTCCTGCAAGGTTTCCACTCTGTCATCCTCCTTCAGCCCGGCAGTTCCGCCGGTCATTCGAATGGCTGGCCACAGTTCCAAGCTAGTAGGGCGCAGAACCAAAAACAAGAAACTACTAAGGTTGCTTACTTCACACCCAAAAGCCCTCTGAGCAGGTGCGATGCAAGCTGCGGTCAGGCCAGGGCGGCATCATGGGGAGACGGCAACGGCCGGCCTCCGCAACAGCCACCAAGGGGAGCTGCTGCGGAAACCGGCCGTAAAGCGTGCGGTGCCTACTCGGCGTCGTGATCCGTTTCCAGGATCTGGACCAGGCGGTCAAGCGCGGCGTCCGCGCCGTCACCCTCGGCCCGCAGCACCACAACGTCGCCGTGCGATGCGCCAAGGCTCATGAGGGAGAGGATGCTGGCGGCGTCCATGGCTTCGTCGGCGGGCTCCCCTTCGCGGGCGATGGTGATGTCGAGGTCAAACTCGCCTGCGGCCTCGGCAAAGATGGCGGCGGGACGGGCGTGCAGGCCTACGCGGCTGGCGACGGTTGCGGTACGTTCGGACATTTTTGCTCCTTGCAGTTGCAGTGTGGGTTGAAGTGCTGAAGGACGGCGGGATCAGACAGATACAGGGACCGTCTCCACCGTATCAACGGCCTTGCGGGCAGCCCAGCGTTTTAGGGCCACCACAATGAGAGCCGTGACCACGGTGCCGGCCAGGATGGACACGATGAACATCACCACGTTGCCGATGGCGAAGAACACGAAGATGCCGCCGTGGGGTGCCTGGGACGTGACGCCGAAGGCCATGGTGAGTGCGCCGGTGACCGCGCCGCCGACCATGCTGGCCGGGATGACGCGCAGCGGGTCGGCAGCCGCGAACGGGATGGCGCCCTCGGAGATGAAGGAGGCGCCCAGCAGCCAGGCGGCCTTGCCGTTTTCGCGCTCGGCCAGGCTGAAGAGCTTCTTGTCCAGGACGGTGGCCAGGGCCATTGCCAGCGGCGGCACCATGCCGGCGGCCATCACGGTGGCCATGATCTGCCAGGGGGCCTGGTTGGTGGCGCTGCCGGCGCCGAGGCCGGCGACGGCGAAGGCGTAGGCAACCTTGTTGACCGGGCCGCCCAGGTCGAAGCACATCATGAGGCCGAGGATGATGCCCAGGACGATGGCCGAGGCGCCGGACATGCCGGACAGCCAGCCGTTCAGCCCGGCGGTGAGGCCGGCGATGGGGCCGCCCAGGAAGAGGAACATGGCGCCGGAGGCAACGATGGAGGCCAGCAGCGGAATGATGACCACGGGCATCAGGCCGCGGAGCCAGCGGGGCACCGCCCAGGTCCCGATCAGGTGGGCGATGTAGCCGGCGAGCAGGCCGCCGACGATGCCGCCGAGGAAGCCGGCGCCCATGAATCCGGCAACGGCGCCGGCAACGAAGCCGGGTGCGATGCCCGGGCGGTCAGCGATCGCATAGGCGATGTAGCCGGCGAGGGCAGGTACCAGGAAGCCCATGGACAGGGCGCCGATCTTGAAGGCCACCGTCCCCAGGTACAGGGCGAGGTTGCCATCGGGAAGGTTGACGAGGCTGTTGTTGGCGAGGATGTCGTCGGCCTTGGTGCCCAGGGCGATGTCGAAACCGGCCAGCAGGAAGCCGAGCGCGATCAGCAAACCGCCGCCGGCCACGAACGGGATCATGTAGCTCACGCCGGTGAGCAGGGCCCTCTTCAGTTTCTGGCCGATGTGCTCGCCCTTTTCGGTGGCTTCCCGCTCGGCCTGCTCCTCGGCCCCGAAGTGCGGGACGCGGTGGGCGTGCGGGTTGTCTGCCGCGTCCAGGGCTTCCTGGACCATCTTTGCCGGTTCGTCGATGCCGCGCTTGACCGGGGCGTTGATGACCGGCTTGCCGGCGAAGCGCTCCTTGCCGCGGACATCCACATCCACGGCGAAGATGACGGCGTCGGCGGCGGCAATGACGGCGGGGTCCAGCGGCTTGGCGCCGGAAGAGCCCTGGGTTTCGACCTGCAGGTCCACGCCCACTTCCTTGGCTGCGGCCACGAGGGAGTCCGCCGCCATGTAGGTGTGCGCGATGCCGGTGGGGCACGCGGTGACGGCGACCAGGCGCTTGGGACCGCCGGCAGCAGCGCCGGCGGCGCCGGTTGCCGGGGCTGCCGTGGTGGCAGCCGTTTCGGGAGCCGCGGCCGCGGCCGGCTTGTCAGCCAGGGCGTTGTCTACGAGCTCCACGATTTCTTCCCGGGTGGTGGCCGCGCGCAGCGCGCCCGTGAAGTCCTTCTTGATGAGCGAGCGGGCCAGCTTGGACAGCAGCTTCAGGTGCTCCTGGTCGGCGCCGGCCGGTGCAGCGATGAAGAAGATGAGGTCGGCGGGGCCGTCCTTGGCGCCGAAATCGACGGGCTGGGACAGGCGTGCCATGGCGAGGGTGGGTTCCGTCACGGCAGCCGAGCGGCAGTGCGGGATGGCGATGCCGCCGGGAACGCCGGTGGCGGTCTTCTGTTCACGGGCAAAGGCATCCGTGAAGAGGCCTTCAACCTCGCTCGCGCGTCCGTTGGCCGCAACACGGCCGGCCAGGTGCCGGATCACGTCCTCGGGCGAATTGCCCAGGTTCTGGTCAAGCTCGACCAGGTCCGCGGTGATGAGCTGAGTCACTGTCAATCCTTCCGGAGGGCCGTGATGGTTACGGCATCGGGGGTTGTTTGGTGGACTGCCGGAACGGTGGAGCCCGGCAGGGAAGCGGCGGCGGCGCCATGCGCCACAGCCTGGCGGAGGCAGTCAGCCGGGGCAGCGCCCTGGCTGGCGGCCAGCAGGTAGCCGGCCAGCGACGAATCCCCGGCGCCGACCGTACTGACTGCGGTGACCGGCGGGTGCGTGGCCAGCCACGCGCCGTCGGCCGTCACGAGGACAGCGCCCTTGGAACCGAGCGTTGCCAACACGGCCCCCACACCGGAACGCACGACGGCGGCAGCTGCCGCGGCGGCAGCGTACGGATCCGCTTCGAGTTCCTCAGCCGTGCTTGCCGAGGAAAATCCTGTTGCTGCGGCCAGTTCCGCCAGCTCCTCGGCATTGGGTTTGAGCAGGTCCGGTTTTCCCGAAACTGTTGTTGCTGTTGCTGCTGCTGCTTCGCCGGCGACGGCCGCTGCCAGGGGGGCACCGGAGGAGTCGACGGCGATCATCGGAACGCTGGCGCCGGCGTCGGCATTGCGCAGCCGACGCGTGACAGTGGCATAGAAATCAGCGGGAACACCGGGCGGCAGCGAACCCGCCAGGACCACCCAGCTGGCTCCACGCGAGCGTTCCAGGAGCAGGCTGATCAGCGCTTCCTGGGTGTCCTCGGCGAGTACCGGTCCGGGCTCGTTGATCTTGGTGGTGACGCCGCCGGGCTCCGTCAGGGCCACATTGGTCCGCAGCGGTTCGTGGATTGCCAGCGATGCGAAGGGCACGCCCTCCTCCCGTAGGCCGGCCAGCACGGGGTCGGATTCCGCGCCGGGCAGCACCGCAATTGTTTCGAGGCCGGACGTCACGAGGGCGCGGGAAACGTTGACTCCCTTGCCGCCGGATTCCTGTGTGACGGAGACGGCGCGCTGGACTTCGCCGCGCTCAAGCGGGCCGGGCAGTGCCACGGTCCGGTCCAGGCTGGGGTTGGCTGTGAGGGTGACAATCATGCGACTACCACCTCGACGCCGGCTTCGGCGAGGGCCGCAGCGAGTTCGGGGGCGGGTTTGCGGTCTGTGATCACGGTATCCAGATCTTTCAGCGAGGCGAACTGGACGAGCGTTTCCGCTTCCAGCTTGGACGAATCGGCCAGGACCACAATGCGGCGTGCCGAATGGACGAAGGCGGCCTTGACCGCGGCTTCTTCGGAGTCCGGTGTGCTGAGGCCAAAGCTTGCATGGATGCCGTTGGTCCCCACGAAGGCGATGTCCGGCCGGAGCCTGCCGGCAGCTTCCACCGTGCCCTGACCCACAGCGGCCTGCGTGAGCCCGCGGACGCGGCCGCCCAGAATCTGCAGGGCGATGCCGGGGGTGCTGGCCAGCTTGGCGGCGATCGGAACGGCGTGGGTGATGACAAGAAGTTCCTGGCCGGGGTCCGCCTTCCCGGCCGGTGCTGCGGCTCCGCGGCGGGCGAGGAGGTCGGCGAGGACTTCGGTGGTGGAACCGGCGTCGAGGAGGATGCTGCTGGACGGGCCCTTGGGCAGGAAGCCGAGGGCAGCCTCCGCGATACGGAGCTTCTGCGCCTGCCGCTGGATGGTCCGCTCGAGGATACTCTCCTCCGTGGTGCTGAACCGGTCGGCGGAGACGGCCCCGCCATGTACGCGGCGCACGGTGCCCGCCGATTCCAGGGCCGCCAGGTCACGGCGGACCGTTTCCGTGGTGATGCGGAAGCGTTCGGCGAGGTCGGTCACGCTGGCGCGGCCGCTGGCCGCAACAAGGCCGGCGATCTGCTGCTGGCGCTCCTCGGCAAACACATACCCTCCATTGCGTACTGGTCAGGACCGATCGGTTGGGTGACGGCTGTCTGTTCAATGACTTCCGCCGGGTCAGTGACGGCTGTCACAAATCTGCAAGTACTTGACTTTATCTTCGATCGTGTTGGTTTGTCAACGGAAAAACCACAGAAAACCAAAAGCCGGACCAGACCTGAAGGTCCGGCCCGGCGAGGTTGCCAGTCCGTTTGCCGTCTCTCGGCGGAGGCGGTTCTACAGCCCGTTGTCGCGGCTTTCATTCCGGGTGATCCGCTCGCCCGTATTCGGGTCCACCACCGAGCGCGTCTCACTGACCCGGCCCCTCCTGCCGGGGGATGCAATGACCAGGGAGGCGATGAGGCCGATGACGCCAACGGCTATCAGGATGTACCCGATCAGTGTTGTGTCGACGTTGGGGATCAGGCCTGGCGTGACGGCCCAGGCGAGGATGGCGCCCAGTGCGATAAGAAAGATGGCGGAACCTATTCTCATGACTCACTCCTTGCATTCGCGGACTTCCCGTATCCGGGTCCGCACGGTTTGCCGTGCGCCAATTTGCTAAGCATGCTGTCAAGCGTCAGGCTACATCGCTGTAACCCGCTATTCAATCAAAAGCGCAGGTCAGGGGCGGGCGCTTTTGATGACTCGCTAGGCTGATCGGATGGAGACGGTTGTATGGTCGAAGCCGGAAGGGGAGCGCGCCGGCACCCCGTTGCTGGTCATGATGCACGGCTACGGCACGGACGAATCCCGGATGGTCAACCTGTTCGACTATCTTCCCCGGGAGTTCACCTGCGCGGCGCTCCGGGCACCTATGCCCATCGCCAACGGTTACGGCTGGTTCCTGCTGGACTACTTCCTGACCAACGATTTTGCCGACGTCATCTCGGCGGCCAATTCCGTGTTCTCCTGGATCGACTCGGTGCGGTCAAACCACGCGAGTGTGAGCCTGCTGGGATATTCACAGGGGATGGCCATGGCGAGCACGCTCCTGCGCCTGCGGCCGGGGGACTTCCCGGCTGTGGTGGGACTTTCCGGGTTCGTCCTCAACAATGACCTGCTGGCACTGAGTGAGTCACTCGACGAACGGCCCCCTTTCTTCTGGGGGAGGGACAAGGCCGACCTTGTCATCAACGGCGACGCAACGGCTTATACAGAGGAGTGGCTCAATACGCATACCCGGCTCACGGCGCGGACTTATCCCGGCATGGGCCATGCCATGTCCAAGACCGAGATGGTGGACGTCAGTGCCTTCCTGCGGCACTACGTTCTCGGCTGATTCCGGCATGCGGCAGTACCCAACAAAAAAACAGTTGCAGGCTAAATCTGCAAGCGCTTACACTCATCCTCGGCCGCGATGGCCATCAGCAATCCATCCGCTGGCTGACGGCCGGCAGTGCCGACTGAAGAGCTTTGAAAGGGCAGGACCGCGCCATGCATCCTACCGCCGCCCATCCCGCCGGGATGTTCCGTTGGCTTGCCCTCAACCGCCTGCACGTTCATCATGGACGTAGGCCAAAAACCTCGCGCCCGCATTTGGGCGCCTTCTGCCTGGCCCGCAACGCCGCGGTGCAACTGGCGGAACCACGCGAGTTCACGCGCCGGACATAACCCAAGCGTCCTCCGGCCGAACCAGTGCAAGCAGTGGGACGCCGCTTTCCGCGGCCAGGCAGTGCAGCCGGGGCCGCAACGAAGCGCCGCCGCCCGGCGCGCCGCAGCACAACCAAACAGAACCCTTCGGGACCGCTGTGTGCCGCTGTGTGCACAGAGCGGCAGGTCCCCGGAGCGGCAGGTCTGGTACGACACAGGTCCTGCAGGCATACGCACTCTTGGTCACCGGCGACCACATTCCTGGTAATTCCCAACATATTGCTGTCCGACCCCCGAAAGGACACGGAACAAAGCATGACCGAAACCCTGAATACCGATGCTGGCAGCCGGCCCAACAGCTGGACCGGCGCCGCCGCCATCCTTTTCGACCTGGACGGCGTGCTCACACCCACTGCCGTGGTCCACGAGCGTGCCTGGCAGGAACTGTTCGACGGGTACCTCGAAACCGTTCCCGAAAAGGACGGGTACCGGGAGAGCGACTACTTTGACCACATCGACGGCAAGCCGAGGTTCGACGGCGTGCGGGACTTCCTGACATCCCGCGGCATCACCCTCCCCGAAGGCCCGGCCGATGACCACCCGGACAACGTCACGGTCCAGGGCCTCGGCAACCGGAAGAACAGGATCTTCAACGACATTGTCAGTGCCGGGGTGGAGCCGTATGCCGGATCGGTGCGGTTCCTCGAGGCCGCACTGGACCGCGGACTGCAGGTCGCCGTCGTCTCCTCCTCCCGGAACGCCCCTTCGGTGCTGCGTGCAGCCGGGCTGGCGGACCGCTTCACGGTGGTCGTCGACGGCGTTGTGGCCGCTGAGCAAGGCCTGCCCGGCAAGCCGGCTCCCGCGACCTACGAGTACGCGGCCCGGCTCCTTGGCCTGCCCAGCGAGGAGTGCATCGTCGTCGAGGACGCGGTCTCCGGCGTGCAGGCGGGCAGCGCCGGCAATTTCCACTCCGTTATTGGCGTGGACCGCGGCGCAGGGCGGCAGACACTGCTCGACGCCGGCGCCACCCTTGTGGTCAATGACCTCGAGGAACTTCTCTAGCCCCGCAGTCCCCGTGCCGGGTCCCCCAGCCCGGCAGAACTTCCCGCACCACTTTCAAAGGAACGCCACTCATGGCACTCATCAACGCCGACCGCGTCCGCTTCCCCAATGATCCCTGGAAGCTCGTGGAGACGAGCCACGCACCCGGCGACGCCGGAACGCTCGAAACGCTCTTTGCCCTCGGCAACGGCCATCTCGGCGTCCGCGGCGCGCACTGGGCCGCGGCCGACGCCGAGCTGCCCGGCAGCTTCATCAACGGCTTCCATGAAATCTGGGACATCAAGCACGCCGAAAATGCCTACGGTTTTGCCCGCACCGGCCAGCGCATCCTGTACATCCCGGACGCCAACAACTTCACGGTCATCATCGACGGCGAAATGCTCAGCCTTGCCGAATCGGCAGTGCTGGACTACCGGCGGTCCGTGGACTTCGCCACCGGCATCTATGAGTGCAGCATCGTCTGGCAGTGCCGTTCCGGCGCCACGGTGACCACCGTCGAGCGGCGGGCCGTGGGCTTCGACTCGCGCGGCAGCCTGGGCATCTCCCTGGAGGTTTCCTCCGACCGGGCCGTCTCCGCGGACGTCACCTCGTCCGTCATCAACCGGCAGGACCAGCCGGTGGAGGACCATTCAGCGCACGACCCGCGCCGGGCCGGCCGGCACGCGGGCCGCGTCCTGCTGCCGCTTCGGATGGAGGGCGGCGACGGTTCGCTCCGCCTGTCCTGGGAGGCCGCAGAGTCGAAGCAGCGGGTGGGGATCGCCGTCGATCACTGGACCTCGGCGGGCCACCAGCCGTTCGATACCCTCGTGGACCAGGATGACAGCAGCGTCCGCTATGTGCTGGCGATTGCCGCCGAAGAGCCGTTCCGCCTGGAGAAGAGCGTCAGCTACGCCGTGGCCAGGGGAGCCCTGGCGGGCCGGCCCGGTGCTGCGGATGTGGAAGCCGGGGAGGACCCGGCTGGTGCGGCCGAGGCCGGGCTGAAGCCGGTGGGCGACGTCTTTGCCGAAAGCGAGGCACACTACCGCAGCTACTGGGCCAGCGCCGACATCCAGGTGGGTGCACAGCCTGAGCTGCAGCAGGCCATCCGGTGGAACCTCTTCCAGCTCGCGCAGGCCACCGCCAAGGCGGGAGTGGCCGGCATTCCGGCCAAGGGTGTCACCGGTTCGGGCTACGACGGGCACTATTTCTGGGACCAGGAGGTCTACCTCCTGCCGTACCTGACGTATTCAAACCCCGACGGCGCACGCCAGGTTCTGGAGTTCCGCCACGAGATGCTTCCGGACGCCAAGATCAGGGCCAAGGAGCTGAGCGTGGACGGCGCGCTGTTCCCCTGGCGCACCATCAACGGCCTCGAAGCCAGCGCCTACTATGCCGCCGGAACGGCGCAGTTCCACATTGCCGCCGCCGTTGCCTTCGCCACCAACAGGTACGTCTGGGCCAGCGGCGACTCCGAGTTCTGCGCCGGCATGGGCGCAGACCTGCTGATTGAAACTGCCCGCATGTGGGCGTCCCTGGGCTTCTTCGGCAAGGACGGCGCTTTCCACATCCACGGTGTGACGGGACCCGACGAGTACACCGCCGTGGTGAACGACAATCTCTACACCAATGTCATGGCCAGGTTTAACCTGCGGGCCGCGGCCACGCTGAACCACCCGGCCGTGGACGACGCCGAGCGGGAGCTGTGGGAGGCCGCCGCCGAGCGGATCCAGCTGCCCTTCGATGAGCACTTCCAGGTGTACTCGCAGGACAACGACTTCATGACGCTTGAGCCGTGGGACTGGACGACGCCGCGCTCCAAGTACCCGCTGCTGCTGAACTTCCACCCGCTGGTGATTTACCGCCACCAGGTGCTGAAGCAGGCGGACACCGTGCTGGCCATGTTCCTGCAGTGGCAGGAGTTCACGGCCGAGGAAAAGCGCCGGGCCTTCGACTTCTACGATCCCATCACCACGGGCGACTCCACCCTCTCCGCCTGTGTCCAGGGAATCATGGCCGCTGAAGTGGGTTACCGCCGGGCTGCCCTGGAACACTTCACGAACGCCGTGTTCATCGACCTGGACAACTCCCACGGCAACACGATCGACGGCGTCCACATCGCCTCCACCGGCGGAGTCTGGAGTTCGCTGGTGTGCGGCTTCGCCGGTCTCCGCGACCAGGGGCCGGTGCCGTTCTTCGATCCGCGGCTGCCCGAGGAATGGGAGACGCTGCGCTTCCACCTCAGGCTGCAGGGACGGTTGCTCCTGGTGGAACTCGACCAGGGTGCCATTACGCTCACCGTCCTCGACGGCGGAGCGCTGGACATTGACGTGCGCGGGGTCCGGCTCACCGTGGCTTCCCAACCGGTCCGCGTTCCGCTGGAGCCGGTGCACGTCCCCGAACCGTCGGTGTTCCCCAGCGGGCCGCCAACGGCGAGCATCCCGGTGGTCCGGGCCCACTAGCTGTCTTTCAGGTGGTGGCCCCGGCCCCCGTCGGCAGGGGGCCCTTGTGCTCGAGCGGGTGGGCCACCTCGTCCACGGACATCCGGGCCGCCAGCAGGGCCACCACCGCCATGACCGGGCAGACCCCGCCGGCAACCAGGAAGATGAGCCAGATCGGGAGCACGGAGGCAGCCGGGCCGGCCAGCGCCATGGACACCGGCATCAGCGCCAGGGACACGAAGAAGTCCAGGCTGGACACCCGTCCCAGGAGGTGCGGGGGCACCCGGCGCTGGAGCAGTGTTCCCCAGATGACCATGCCCACGCTGCCTGTGGCGCCAAAGATGAAAACTGCCAGGGCGAGCAGCCAGAAGCTGTCCATGAGTCCTACGGCTGCGAGCGGCAGCGTGCCTGCTCCCCAGCAGACCATCATGACGGTCAGGTACCGGCGCGGCAGCCGGACCGACGCCGTCACCAGCGATGCCACGGCGCTGCCCACTCCCATGACCGCCAGCAGGAACCCGAACATGCGGCTGTCCCCGCCCAGCTGGTCCCGGATGACGAAGGGCAGGAGCACCTCGATGGGGCCGATCAGGAACAGCACCGAAATGCAGGCCCACAGCAGTGTCCAGAGGAGCCACGGCGTCCGGACGGTGTAGCTGACACCCTCCCGGAGGTCGGCGAAGAACGAGGTCCTGGCTGGTGCCTTGGCGGAGCCGCCCTCCACTTCGCCAGTGTGTCCTGCGCCGTCTTCACCCGTGCCAGGTGCCTCGAGGGCGTGCCGGCCGAGGAAGTTCAGGACGATGAACGCCAGCAGGTGGCATACGGCAACGCCGGTCACGGCATGCGACGGCGACAGGGCCGCCACGACGACGCCGGCCACCGCAGGGCCCGCCGCCTGCTGAAGCGTGGGACGCAGGGTCCCTTCCATGCCGTTGGCTGCCAGCAGGTCCTCCGGCGGCAGGATCCGCGGCAGAATCGCTGAGTACGCCGGGAAGAAGAAGGCCGCCCCGACCCCGAGGACGAAAGCGCCGGCCACCAGGTGCCACAGCTGAAGCCAGCCGGCCAGAGCCAGCCCGCTGACCGCGGCTATGACGGCGAGGTTGGTGCCCTCGACGGCGATGATCAGCAGCCGCTGCGGGACGCGGTCCGCTGCAATGCCCCCGGCAAGGACGAACGCCACCAGCCCAACGCTGCCGGCAGCCGCCACCAGCGAGAGTTCGAGCGGGCCGCCGCCGATGTGGATGACCTGGTAGACCATCGCCACGGCCCACATGCCCGAGCCGAAGATGGAGATGGCCAGGGCGCCGATCAGCACACGGTACTCACGGTGGGAAAAAGGCCGAAGGGCGCGGGGAAGGGGCACAGGGCAATCTTAGGACGCGCCTCTGTCCGGCGGAACGCGTCCGGCGGGATAGGCTCTAGCCATGGGGAACACACCGGCCAGGCCGGGGCGGCGCACTGTGGCGCTGATCGGCGCAAACGTTGGCCTTGCCCTGCACCCGGTGGACCGGAACGGCGTCCACATCGCCGGAGAGCCGGCCAGCTGCTTTGCCTCATTCTGGATGGCTGACTGGTCCCGGTGGGGAAGCGGAACGGCCCTCATGGTGGCCACACTGCAGGGATGGCGCAGCTACGGCTCCAACGAACTTCTTGCCTCGACCCTCGCCACCGAGCTGACCCGCTTTTTCCCGGAGGCGGCGCGCTTTCCGCTCGGCGCTGTGGGCCACACCCACGACGAGTTCGACGTCGAACTGGACCTTGAACGTGGCTTCCGGGCAACCGGACGGCGGGCCGCCATCGAGGTCTCCGGTGTACTGGACCGGCGCCAGTTCTCCGCACCCGACTTTCAGCTGGGGACGGCGAATGCGGCGATGAGCAACGTCTACCACCCCTGCAGCGGGGGCAAACTCTCCGAGTTCGGAGTCGAATGGCCCGGCGAGCCCACGGTCTATCCCGGACCGCGCGGGCCCTCATCGTCCGCGTACATGGCGGTGGCCGAGTCCTGGGCGCTGTGAGGGATTTGCGCGTGCCGGGGTGATCAGCATGCTTGGCATGTTGGGTTGTGCCCTAGTGTTAAGGCTAGACGGCGGTCTCCGGCCGCCGGTTGTTCCGACGTAGAGGTGATGATGGCCAACCGACGCAACCCCGCGATGAGAATCGCGCAGGAAACAGCCCACAACGCCGTGTTCGACGCCCACGGCAATCCCAAACCCGGTGTCCACAACCTGCTGCTGCGGGCCGTGGAGATCCAGCGGCCGCTGGTGGTCGCGAACATCCGCCGGCTCCAGCGCCGGAATCCGCGGGCGTCCGCCGCCCAGCTCGCAGACATCCTGGAACGAGACTACCTCCGGGCAGTGACCGGTGGGGGAGCGCTGGTGGGGGCCACCGCCGTCGTGCCCGGCGTGGGCACTGTGGCGTCCCTCGGGCTGTCAGCCGCCGCCACCGTGGGGTTCCTGGAAGCGACAGCCCTCTACGCCACCTCGCTGGCCGAGCTGCACGGCATCCGGATGACCGACCCGGAGAAGGCCAGCACCCTGGTGATGGCCGTGATGCTCGGCGAGGAGGGAACCGCGCTGCTGGGTTCCCTCAGCGGCCAGGCCCTGGGCAAGGGCAAGGGCGCAAGCCAGGCCTGGGGAAACGTGCTGGCGGGCAGGATGTCATCCTCCGGGGCCGGTTTCATCCGCGAGCGGATCCAGAAGGCCTTCCTGCGGAGCCTGCTCAAGCGCCAGGGAAGTGCCCTGTTCGGACGTGCGCTGCCGTTTGGCATCGGAGCCGTGGTGGGCGGCGCCGGCAACCTGATGATGGGCCGCACCGTCGTGGCGAATGCCAAGGAAGCCTTTGGGCCGATGCCGGACACGGTGCCGGGCGAGCTCAACGTCGGCGGGCCGCGCAGAACCCTGGAATCCGGCGCTGCGGACAATGAAACAGCAGTGGACAGTGAAACCGCTGCGGACAGTGAAACAAGGGAAGGCGGCGCGGGTGGATCTGAACGCTGACCTCGGGGAGTCCTTCGGCTCCTGGACCATGGGCGACGACGCCGCCATGTTCGAGCTCGTCACCAGCGCCAACGTGGCCTGCGGCTTCCATGCCGGAGACCCCGTGACCATGCTGGACAGCTGCCGGGCGGCTTACGAACTCGACGTCACGGTGGGCGCGCATGTGGGCTACCGGGACCTCGCCGGCTTCGGGCGGCGTTTCCTGGACATGTCCTTCGATGAGCTGTTCGGTGACGTGCTGTACCAGTTGGGGGCGCTGGACGGAGTGGCGCACGCGGTGGGCGCCTCGGTGGACTACGTCAAGCCCCATGGGGCGCTTTACAACCGGGCGTTCCATGACGCCGGGCAGGCTTCCGCGCTGGTGGCTGCCATCCAGGCCTACGATCCCGGCCTGCCGGTGCTGGGGCTTCCCGGATCCGAGCTGCTCAAGCAGGCCCAGGACGCCGGGCATCCTGTTTTCCGTGAGGCATTCGTGGACCGCGCGTACCTGCCTGACGGCACGCTGGTGCCGCGCTCGCAGGAGGGTGCGGTTCTGCACGACGTCGGCCCGATCGTTGAGCGGGCCGTCCGCCTTGCGCTCAAGGGCGAGGTGGTGGCGGTGGACGGGACCGTGGTCCGGGTGGACCCCGATTCCCTGTGCATCCATGGCGACACCCCCGGAGCGGTGGGCAGGGCTGCCGCCGTCAGGGCCGGCCTGGAGGAAGCCGGAGTGGAACTGGCGCCGTTCGCCTAGGAAATCAGCCGGCAGAAACCTGAACGGCCTCCACGGCCGCCCGCCGGATCAGCCGAACGCCAGGTGCGCCACCGTGAAGATGGCGAGCCCGGCAAGGGACCCCACCACGGTGCCGTTGATCCGGATGAACTGCAGGTCCTTGCCCACCTGGAGTTCGATTTTCTGCGACGTCTCCTCCGCGTCCCAGCGGGCCACGGTATCCGTGATCACCCCTGCGATGTCCGACCGGTACGTGCGGACGAGGTAGCCGGCGGCATCGCCGATCCACGCGTTGACCTTGCCGGCCAGTTCGTCGTCGTTGACCAGCCGGGAGCCGAAGTCGCGGACCGCTGCCTTGAACTTCACCGTCAGTTCGCTGTCCGGATCGTCGACGGCGTTGAGCAGCGCGCCCTTGATGGTGGCCCAGGTCCGGGAAGCCAGCTCGCGGACTTCCGGATCCCCGAGTACCTGGGCCTTGATGCCTTCGGCGCGGGCAATCATCGCGGGATCGTGCTGCAGGTCCTGGGCGAGGTCTGTCAGGTACTTGTCGATGGACAGCCGGACCTGGTGCTGCTGGTCGTCCTGGACTGCGCGGGTGAATTTCAGCAGCTCGATATAGACCTTGTCGCCCACCAGGCCGTCCACGAAGCTGGGCACCCACTGCGGGGAGCGTTCCGTGACCAGCCGGCTGACCGTCTGGTGGTTGGCCGCCACCCAGTCCGCCGCCCGGTCCACCAGGAGATCCACCAGCTTGTGGTGGTGCCCCTCAGCGAAGACCCGCTCGGCCATGCGTCCCACGGGAGGTCCCCACGGCGGAGCCAGGAGATGCTTGCGGACCATGCCCTCGATAACTGCCTGGACGTCGTCGTCGTTCAGCACCTTGAACGTGCCGCGGATGACGGCGGCACCCTCCTTGGCCACGCGTTCGGCGCCGCCCGGCCCGGACAGCCAGCTGCCCACCTTGGCGGAAATATTCATGCTGGACAGCTTGTGCTGGACCACCTGCTCGGACAGGAAGTTCGTCTCCACAAACTCGCCCAGGGACGCACCGATCTGGTCCTTGCGGCGGGGAATGATGGCGGTGTGCGGAATCTTCAGCCCCATGGGGTAGCGGAACAGGGCGGTCACCGCGAACCAGTCGGCCAGGGCGCCCACCATCCCGCCTTCCGCCGCGGCCCGGACGTACTCCAGCCACGGGTACTGCTTCTGCAGCGCGAAGGCCACGACGAACACCACTGCCATGGCAATCAGCAGGCACAGCGCCACCAGCTTCATCTTCCGGAGGGCGGCCGCCTTTTCCGCGTCGCCCGCCGTGAGCTGATGGGGCCGGGCGGCGGGCGGGGCCGCCGGCCGGTCCTGACCCGGATGCTCAGCGGTTGCCTCACCCGGGGGAGATGCCAGCTGGGTGGTTGGTTCAGAGTTCACCTGCATGTGCCAAGCCTAGTCCCGCTTTGGCGGCCGCGGTCGGCTAACGTGTGACCATGACAGCCGACGAGTCAGCCCGAGCCCGTCCCCTGGTCTACGCCCACCGGGGTGCCAGCGCGCATTTCGCCGAGCATACCCGCGCCGCCTACCTTCGCGCGCTTGCCGACGGCGCGGACGGCGTCGAGTGCGATGTGCACCTCACCCGCGACCAGCATGTTGTCCTGCTGCACGATTCCAACCTTGACAGGACCTCGGACGGCACCGGTCCCGTGGCCGAGCGGACCGTCGCCCAGCTGCGGCTGCTGGATTTTTCCTCCTGGAAGGGCGTCCGGATTCCCGAAGCCTACGGGCCAAGGTCCGACCAGTTCCTCACCCTGCCCGACCTGCTGGACCTGCTCCGGGCTGCCGGACGGGACGTCGGGCTCGCCATTGAGCTGAAGCATCCCAGCCCGTACCAGCTGAAGCTGGAGGACCGGGTACTCGAAGTGCTGCGGGCGGAAGGATGGGACGCCCGCACGTCCCGGCTGGACAACATCAGGGTGACGTTCATGAGCTTCAGCCCCGACTCGGTCCGGCACCTGCGCAAGGCGGTGCCCGCGGAGTTCATCTGCCAGCTTGTGGATGATGTGAACGTCACCGAAATCCGCGAAGAACTGGGGTTGGGGCCCTTCACCGGCAGTGCGGTGGCCAACGTGATGAAGGCGGCGCAGCTGGAGGGGGAGCGGATTCTTAACGACGGCGAAGTGGGCATGGCCGGACCGGGCATCGACTACGTACGCCGGCACCCAGGCACGGTGGGCCGCTGGTTGGCTTCCGGCCGCCGCTTCCGGGTGTGGACCGTGGATGCCGGCAAAGATGTGGCCCTGTGCCGGGAACTCGGCATCCAGGAGATCACCACCAACCGGCCGGCGCAGGTGCTGGCCCAGCTCCGGCAGCCGGCCCTGGCAGCCGGCACTGCTACTCAATCCCCGCCGCCGCTGTGATTGAGTGGGGGCATGCCCATCACCTGGCCCCCAGGCCTCCTGCGTTCACCGGCGGTCCGCGTCGGACTGTCCATTAGCGTCGCCACCGGTCTTTACGGGGTGTCCTTCGGCGCGCTTTCGGTCACCTCGGGGCTGGACTTCTGGCAGACCATGGCCCTGAGCCTGCTGCTCTTCAGCGGCGGCTCCCAGTTCGCGTTCATCGGGGTCGTCGCCGGCGGCGGGTCGGGTCTGGCTGCCATGGGGGCGGCCACGCTGCTGGGAATGCGCAACGGAATCTATGGCATGCAGCTCAACGTGCTGCTCCGGCCGCGCGGATGGCGCAGGTACGCCGCGGCCCACGTGACCATTGACGAGTCCACGGCCACCAGCACCGGGCAGTCGGATCCCGACGAGCAGCAAAGGGGCTTCTGGGCCGCCGGCGTCGGGATCTTCGTGCTCTGGAACGTCTTCACCGCCGTGGGGGCCCTCGCCGGAGGCGCGCTGGGAGACCCGAAACAGTGGGGGCTCGACGGCGCGGCAGTGGCGGCTTTCCTCGGCCTGCTCTGGCCGCGGCTGAAGGGCCGGGAACCGGTGGCCATCGCCGTGGTTTGTGCCCTCGCGACGGTGCTGGCGGTGCCGTTCGTCCCGGCCGGCGTGCCCATCCTGATCGCCGCGGTGGTGGCCGCCGTTATCGGCTGGCTCAGCCACGGCCGCCAGGACGAAGGGCTTGAACCCGATATAGACCCCTACACGGAGCGGCATCCGGGCCAGCACCCGCCCGGCGGGCACTCCGGGGCCGGCGGAACCAGACCCGAGGGTGCCCGATGAGCCTCTGGGTGTGGTTGCTGCTCTCCTGCCTCTTCGCCTACGCATGGAAACTGGTGGGCTACCTTCTCCCGGCAAGCCTGCTGCAGAACCCCCGGATGTCCCGGATCGCAGGCACCATGACCATCGGGTTGCTGGCGTCCCTGACGATCGTCAACGCACTGGCCAGCGGGCAGGCACTGGTTCTCGATGCCCGGCTGGGGGCCTTGGCGGCGGCCGCTGTGGCGCTGCTCCTTCGGGCGCCCTTCCTTGTTGTTGTGCTGGCGGGGGCCGGAGTTGCCGCGCTCCTCCGGCTTGCGGGCTGGAGCTAGCGGGGGAAGCGGCCCTCCGGTGGCTGCGCCAACCACGGACCACAGTGCTTTTCAGTGACGCAGATCACAGCCGTTGTATGCTCTAAAGGAAGAGGAGTTGTACAAATGAAAGCCGTCAGCAGACTGTCCCGGACCCGCGCCACGGACGCGCCGTTCGAAATGAAAGCCCCGGTGGACATCGTTCTCGAGCACCTGCGGCAGGTGGGCCCTGCAGTAGCGTCGCTGAGAAATGAGTCCTCACGCCTGGCCAAGTGGGGCGAGGAACTGGCCCACCGCCTGCTTTCCGGGAACCGCCTCGTCGCGGCCGGAAGCGCCGGTTCGGCGGCGGAGGTGCAGCAATTCACCGCCGAACTGCTGGGGCGGCATGCGAGCGAGCGCCAGCCGTTTTCCCTCATCGCTCTGCGGCCCGGTGTGTCAGCAGGCGCGGCCCCGGACAGCGCCGTCGAAATTGCGCAGGGGCACGCGGATGAGGTCGCCAGCCTGGTGCGGGCGCATATCCGTTCGGACGACGTTCTCCTGGTGGTCTCCGCCAGCGGGCACAGGCATGCCCTGCTGGAAGCTACCGCCGCCGCGCGTGCCGCCGGAGCCACCGTCTGGGCGGTGACGGGGGCGGCGCCCAACCCGTTGGCGCAGGCTGCGGACGAAGCGATATGCATCAACGCTCCCAAACCGCAGGTGCGCGAGGCGCAGCTGATCGCGCTGCAGGCCATGAGTGAATGCCTGGCCGCCGCCCTGCATTCGCTGTCCGCCCGGCCCTGACTGCCCGCGCTGCAGTCCTGACCGCGCGGGCAGCGCCAGGCTCAGTCTGCAGGTTCAGGCTGCCCCGTAGGCGTCCGGGGAAGCCTGCTCGGACCGCCGCGCGAGCTCTTCTGTGGCCAGGTCATACCAGTCCTGGGCGCCGAATACAGGCGTCGGCGTATCGAGGTTCCGGTAGAGCGCGTCGACGATGATGCTGAGCTCGTCGGTGGAGGCCGCGGTCAGGGTGGTTTCAGGATCCGTTGAATGCTTCATGAAGTGCGCAAGCTGCGAGCGGTTCATGATGCCACGGCCGGTCTGAATTGAACACGTGCAAGGAATGACATGGTGTGCTCCGTATAGGGAACTGCCCGAGGCTGACTTCCTAACCCACCGGTGTGCCTAGCTTACTGTGCAGGGGCTGTGTGCGGAATACGCCGGACGGGCCCGCGTTAAAGTGCGCCCTGGCGGTTTGGAACGCCTAGACGACCTGCGCGGAAGGCAGCGGCACCTGCGGAGGCAGCGGCCTGGTGGGCCGTTCCGCTCGGATGGCGTCTTCAACGAGGGCCGACGGCCGGCGCCAGGCATCGGAGCCTGGTTCCATGGTGTCCACCACTCCGATCAGCATTGCCAGGAGCCGGACCATGTCTGTCAGCGAGATGTCCACCCGCAGCGTGCCCTGGTCCTGGCCGCGGCCCAGGAGGACACCGACGGACTCGATCAGGCTCCCGGTAATACCGGTGAGCAGGTCCCGGCGGCCGGCCACGGCGCCGAGCAGGTTGGCATTGTCACTGGCCGCAGTCATCACGGCGTCGATGACCTGGAACAGGCCCTCGGCCGCATCATTGCCGGCCAGCGCGACGTCGATAACCGGATCCACGTTGAGCCGGAGCTGGCGGTTCAGGGCTGCCAGGACCAGCTGTTCCTTGTCCGAGAAATTCCGGAACAGCGTCGCCGGCCCCACCCCCGCGGTGGCGGCAATGGTCTGCAGCGGAACATCGGGGCCGTACTGCCGGAAACACTCGCGGGCGGCATTGATGATCTTGTCCACGTTGCGTGCAGCGTCGGCACGAAGTGGCTTGCGCTCTACTGCGAGGTTCATGGAACCAAGGTTAGCAACGCTGTGTCAGCCTGACTCCGTTACCGGTTGGTAGCGCCGAATATGACACAGCACACGTTCCGGACGGCCGATTCCGTCGTGTCAGACTGGACGCATGTTGCTTGCATTCTCAGTCGCACCTTCCGGAATTCCCTCCGATCCTGCCTACGCCGCGGCAGGCGCCGGTGATGCCTCCGTCCACGACGCCGTGGCTGCCGCCGTCAAAGTTGTCCGGGACTCCGGCCTGCCCAATAAGACCGATTCGATGTTCACCACCATCGAGGGTGAGTGGGATGAGGTGTTCGACGTCGTCCGGCGGGCCACCGAGGCGGTCGGCAAATTCGGCAGCAGGGTGTCGCTGGTGATCAAAGCCGACATCCGCCCGGGTTATTCCGGCGAGCTCACCGCCAAGGTCGAGCGCCTGGAGAATGCCCTGTCCGACGGAAACTGACAGGGAGCCTGGCTGGGCCGGGACCTTGCTGGCAGACTGTGCGCATGTTTGAGCACAAGCCGCGGCCGGAATGGACGGCCGTAGAAGAATATCTGTCCGATGTCGTCGTCCACCCCGACGAGGCCGTCCGGCGCGCCGTCCGGTCCGCCGAAGAGGCGGGGATGCCGGCAATCGAGGTGACCCCGAACGCCGGAAAGCTTTTGAAGCTGCTGGTGGCGGCGTCCGGTGCCCGCAGGGTGCTGGAGATCGGCACCCTGGCCGGTTTCAGCACCATCTGGATGGCCCAGGGAATGCCCGACGACGGGCGGCTGGTGACGTGCGAATATCTCCAGAAACATGCCGAGGTGGCCCGGGCCAACGTCGACGCGGCGGGCATCGGCCACAAAGTGGAGATCCGGACGGGCGCTGCCCTGGACACGCTCGCCGCCCTCGAGGCCGAGGGTGCGGACCCGTTTGATTTCGTCTTCATCGATGCCGACAAGGAAAACAACCCGCAGTACCTCGACTGGGCGGTAAGGCTGGGCCGGGCCGGAACCAGCATTGTGATGGACAACGTGGTGTGGGAGGGCGTGGCGCTTGATCCCGCCATGGATGAGGTCAACGCCCCCGGAATCATCAGTGCGCTGAAGATGATGGGGGAGGACAGCCGGCTGGACGCTACCGTCATCCAGACCGTGGGTTCCAAGGGCTGGGACGGTTTCGCGCTCGCCGTCGTCCGTTAGGCCGCCGCAACCCAAAGGCACCGCCCGCGTACCGGTGTACGCGGG
>NZ_JBHVBL010000049.1:0-29359 GCF_042668165.1 Arthrobacter sp. NPDC057388 | reverse complement strand
GCCCGGCTCACCAGAGCCGGGCCGTTCTGCATTTCAAACTGGCTGTGGAGGACATACGGGTCGAACGTATCGAGGCCACCCCAGTGGTGGATCCCCCTCGCAACCGCAGTGGATGCCGGTTGAGGTAACGACTATACGGGCCGCCACGGCGTGTTCCAAATCGGGGTCGCCCGGCAGCCTCCGTATAGCCTTACACCATGAGTCCTGCGCACCCGGAGAAATGGCCCGTCCTCGTCATCAAGGGCGGAGTGGATGAAGACCTGCTGCGGGATGTCCGCACCCTGCTGGCGGCCGCCGAGGAATCCGACGGCAATCCGCCTGTCTCCGAACAGACGCTCGTCACCATGCGCGCGGCAGACACGGGCCCGCACACACTGCTGACCCTCGCCCTTTACGCCCCTGACGAGCAGTCGGATCCCGCCACGGCCCAGGATCTGGCCGGGTTCGCGGTGGTGGTCGAGGAACCGGACGGGACAGGCGTGGCCGAGATCGCCGTGCACCCCAGCTACCGGAACCAGGGCGTGGCGGACCGGCTGGTCGGCACCCTGCAGTCCTCCCGCGGCCTGCACGGGCTCAAGGCCTGGTCGCACGGGAACCATGAGGCCGCCGCGGACCTCGCCGCGCGGTACGGCTACGGGCCGGTCCGGGAGCTGTGGAAGATGCGGCTCACCACCGCGGCCGCTGACCTGCCCGACGCCGGCCTTCCGGACGGGGTTTCGATTCGCGCCTTCGTGCCGGGCAAGGATGAGGAGGCCTGGCTCACGGCCAACCGACAGGCTTTCGCGCACCACCCGGAACAGGGCTCGCTGACCCGGGCCGACCTGCAGGCCAGGATGGACGAACCGTGGTTCGACCCCGCCGGGTTCCTGCTGGCCGAGGACCGGGACGGGCAGCTCCTGGGCTACCACTGGACCAAAGTGCACCCGCGGCACGGGAGCCACCCGGCCATCGGCGAGGTGTACGTCGTGGGTGTCACCCCCGCCGCCCAGGGCATGGGTCTGGGCAAGGCGCTGACCGTCGCCGGGATCCGCTACCTCCAGCAGCAGGGCCTGCACGCCGTCATGCTCTACACCGATGCCGACAACACTCCGGCTGTCTCGCTGTACCGGCGGCTGGGCTTCACACGCTGGGACATGGACGTCATGTACGGACCGCTTGAGGGGCGCTGACCAGCCCCTCCGGCACGCGCGCCGCCGGCCTTGAAATCTTCGGGTCCGGGACCGGTGAATGCTTGTAAGGTTGAAACTAAACCCGCCAGTACTCAAGGAGAGCGCATGCAACCGGAATCCGCCGGAACAGCCACCACCGAAATCAAGGCGGCCCCCGTGCGCGCCCGGTTCGGTTCCTCCGAAGTGCCGGCCTCCCGCGCCACGCAGGACCGGATCGACATCCCCGAGTTCGCGGCCATTCTGGAACCCGAGGGTGAGATCAGCCCGGACCGGTTCCTGGACCGCGAGCTGAGCTGGCTGGCGTTCAACGCCCGGGTCCTCGAGCTTGCCGAAGACCCCGACCTGTACCTGCTGGAACGGGTCAACTTCCTCTCGATCTTCGCCTCCAACCTCGACGAATTCTTCATGGTCCGGGTGGCCGGCCTGAAGCGCCGCATCGCCACGGGACTCGCCGTTCCCTCCCCCGCCGGGCTGAGCCCCGTCCAGGTCCTGGAACAGATCGGCGAGGCGGCCCACCGCCTGCAGCAGCGGCACGCCCAGGTCTACGCCGACCAGATCCGGCCGGCCCTCGCCTATGAGCACATCCACCTGATGCACTGGGACGAGCTCGACGACGAGGCCAAGCACCGGCTCAGCGCAATGTTCGCGGAGAAGGTCTTCCCCATCCTCACCCCGCTCGCCGTTGACCCCGCCCACCCCTTCCCTTACATCTCGGGCCTTTCACTGAACCTGGCTGTGGTGGTCCGGAATCCGATCAGCGACAAGGAACTCTTTGCCCGCGTCAAGGTTCCGGACCAGCTGCCCCGCCTGATCTCCATCGACGGCCCGCGCGCAGGGTCGGTGCCCGGCCGCGTGGCACGCTTCATCGCGCTTGAGGAAGTCATCGCCGTCCACCTGGACCAGCTCTTCCCCGGCATGGAGGTCCTGGAACACCACACCTTCCGGGTGACCCGCAACGAGGACGTTGAGGTCGAAGAGGACGACGCCGAAAACCTCCTGCAGGCGCTCGAGAAGGAACTGCTGCGCCGCCGGTTCGGCCCGCCCGTCCGGCTGGAGGTCACCAACGACATCAACCCGAACATCCGGGCGCTGCTGATCCGTGAGCTCGGCGTGGAAGAGTCGGAGGTCTACTCCGTTCCGGCGCCGCTGGACCTGCGCGGTTTGTCCGTGATCGGCAACATCGACCGTGCGGACCTGCACTACCCCAAGCATGTGCCCCACACCTCGCGGTACCTGAACGAGTCCGAGACGTCGAAGGCGGCGAACGTCTTCGCCGCGATGCGCCGGCGGGACATCCTGCTGCACCACCCCTACGATTCGTTCTCCACCTCCGTCCAGGCGTTCCTGGAACAGGCGGCGGCGGACCCCAAGGTGCAGGCCATCAAGCAGACCCTCTACCGCACCTCGGGTGACTCCCCCATCGTCGATGCGCTCATTGACGCCGCCGAAGCCGGCAAGCAGGTGCTGGCCCTCGTGGAGATCAAGGCCCGCTTCGACGAGCAGGCCAACATCTCCTGGGCACGTAAGCTGGAGCAGGCGGGCGTCCACGTGGTCTACGGCATCGTGGGCCTGAAGACCCACTGCAAGCTCTCCCTCGTGGTCCGCCAGGAGGTGGACGGGCTGCGCCGCTACTGCCACATCGGCACGGGCAACTACCATCCGCGGACTGCGCGGTACTACGAGGACCTTGGGCTCCTGACCGCAAACAACCAGGTGGGCGAGGATCTGTCCAAGCTGTTCAACCAGCTGTCCGGATATGCCCCGAAGTCGACCTTCAAGCGGCTCCTGGTGGCACCCCGGTCCGTCCGTTCCGGACTGATCGAACGGATCGAAGGCGAGATCCGGAACGCCCGGGCAGGCATTCCCGCCCGCGTCCAGATCAAGGTCAACTCCATGGTGGATGAGGCAATCATCGATTCCCTGTACCGCGCCTCGCAGGCCGGCGTGAAGGTGGATGTGATTGTCCGCGGCATCTGCTCGCTGCGCCCCGGCATCCCCGGGCTGAGCGAGAACATCACGGTCCGTTCCATCCTGGGACGCTTCCTTGAACACTCGCGGGTTTTCGCCTTCGGAAACGGCGGTGACCCGGTGGTCTACATTGGCTCGGCGGACATGATGCACCGCAACCTGGACCGCCGGGTGGAGGCCCTGGTGCAGCTGTCCGGCGGCGAGGACACCGCCTACGTGCTGGACCTGATGCGGCGTTACATGGACCCCGAGACGTCCAGCTGGCACCTTGACAGCGACGGCGAATGGACCCGGCACCACATCGGCGACGACGGCAGCAAGCTGGACGATGTCCAGTCCTGGCTCCTGGCATCACGCTCCCGGCAGCGCGCCGTCGCCCGGCGGTAGGAACCCGGCCTTTGAAGAGCAGCGACTCACCCATAGCGGATCAGACCGATCACCCGGGCGAGCCGGTCGCCGTCACGGCCGCCGGCGCCCTGCCTTGGCGTGTTAAGAAGGACCAGCTTGAGGTCCTCCTGATCCACCGCCCGCGCTACGACGACTGGTCCTGGCCCAAAGGCAAGCTCGACCCGGGCGAAACGGTGCCCGAGTGCGCGGTCCGGGAGGTGGAGGAGGAGATCGGCCTCGTGGCCCCGCTGGGTATCCCCCTCCCGCCCATCCACTACCACGTCAATGCCGGGCTGAAGGTTGTGCACTACTGGGCCGTTGAGGTCACGGGAAATTCCCTGCGCCCCGACGGGAAGGAAGTGGACAGCGTCATGTGGTGCTCACCCGAACGTGCCGCCTCGCTGCTGTCCAACCCGACGGACAGGGCCCCGCTGGAATACCTGGTGGCGGCCCATGCCCGCCAGGAACTGCAGACCTGGCCGCTCGTCGTTGTGCGCCATGCCAAGGCCAAACCGCGCTCCTCGTGGACTAAGGCCGAGGGCGAACGGCCCTTGGCCGCCACCGGCATCCGCCAGGCACAGGCTGTGCACCGGCTGCTGAAGGCGTGGAAGCCGCGGCGCGTGGTCACCAGCCCGTGGCTGCGCTGCGTGGCAACCATCGCCCCTTATGTGAAATCCTCGGACGCCAAGGTGAAACTGGTGGATGCGCTGACGGAGCACCGGCATGCCCGCAACCCAAAGAAGACGGCGGCCGCCGTCGATGCCCTGTTCGACAAGCAGCGAGCGGTGGTGCTCTGCACCCACCGGCCGGCCCTTCCCACAGTGCTGGGCCAGCTCGCCGGCTACATGACCCCGCGGCTGAAGGGCCTCCTTCCGGTGGCAGACCCCTACCTCGCGCCCGGGGAAATGATCATCTGCCACGTGGCGCACGGCAGCAAGAGCAGGATTGTGTCAGTGGAACAGTTCAAGCCCTTCGACGACTGAGCGCCCGCCCACAGCAGGGCCGCGGGGCTTGACCCCGCAATCCGTGTGCCCAATACTGGCTTTGTATCAAATACTTGGTACAAAAATTCTGCCTCGATAACAGGCGGTGGCCATCGTTTGGGGGATCTGATGCCATTACAGTTCGGACTGCCGCCGATGGCACTGCTTGGCCCGCTGCTGGCGGCGGTCGGCATTTACGGACTGCTGCGCTGGGTGGTGTGGGCACCAGGCGGCGGCACCTCACCAAGATCGATTTCAGACCACGCGCTCTGGGTCGGCATCATCGGCTGGCTGGCCAGCACGCTGCACAGTGCCGCCAACGCGGGCATCATTCCTTCGAGCCCGCAGGCGCCGTCGCTGCAGCAGCCGGCCGACATCCTTCAGGCACTCATCTGGCCGGTGTTTGGCTGCCTCGGAGTGCATGCTTTGGGCCAGCTCAGCTACCCGGGGCCGCGCGGGCGGCGGCGGCTGGCCAGCCTGTCCGTCCGCCGGGTCCGGGACTTCCTGCCGCGCAGGCTGGCGTGGACAACGCTGGGCATTTTCGCCGCCTCCGCAGGCACCGCCACCTGGGCCGCCATGCAACCCGCATACCGTCCGGTGCCGCCAGTTACCCCGGCAGACGGCGTGTCCGGACCGAGCTTCTTCCATGCCGGACGTATTCCCGGCACCGAACTCGCAGCCTGCCTGGCCGCCGCCCTGCTGTTACTGGCTGCCGGGACGGTCGTTGTGCTGTGGCTGATTGCCCGCCGCCGGCAGCTCGAGGCACTGGACGCCGGCGACAACGCGCTTCTCCGTACCGTCGCCATGAACCGGCTGCTCCGGACGGTTTCCACTGTTGCTGCCAGCCTCGCAGCCATCGCCG
Source organism: Arthrobacter sp. NPDC057388 (assembly GCF_042668165.1). NCBI lineage: Bacteria > Bacillati > Actinomycetota > Actinomycetes > Micrococcales > Micrococcaceae > Arthrobacter > Arthrobacter sp. NPDC057388. The sequence continues at coordinate 23,990 of NZ_JBHVBL010000049.1, read as the reverse complement.
GCAACTTTGCCTCCCGTCCGGAACCCGCAACTGCCACCTCATGGATCAACCCGGTCGGACTGTTGGCCACCGCGGTGCTGTTCGTCATGTGGACCTGGAAGCCGCCGCAACTGGACAGCCTTCTGGTCAGCAAAGTCCGGACCCGCCAGGCGTGGCCCTATGGCCACAGGAATGTCCGGGACCTCCGCACCGAGAAGCACCCCGCCGCTGCGCTGACCGTGTCGCTCGGCGCCCTGCTCGGGCTGGCCGCGGCAGTGCCCGGCATGACTGTCCTTCTGCTGTCGGGTACCACGAATCCGGCGCGTATCGCCGTGGTGTCGGGCGTCATGAGCGTATGCGTCCTGCTGGCCATCCTGGGCGGCGAACTGCTCCTCGAGCGGAACTACGGCTCCTCCTCCGCCGCCCGCCGCTGGCCTGTCCAGCCCGTGGCGCCGGCCCTGCTCACCACTGCCATCATTGCGCTATTGTTCCTCGCAGCCGTGATTGTGCTCACCGTCTCTGGGGAGGCGGCGCTTCTGGCTGCCGGGACGCCGGCACCGTTCGGCTGGATTCCGACGGCGGCATCAACGGCCGCCGTCGCCGTCACCGCCGTGCCGGCCATCCTTCTCGTGCGCCGCCGCCGTGGCATCGTCACGACTGATGAAGGGCTGGACGCCGCACTTCGGGCCGTTGCCCTCACCAGAATTGTGCGTGTTCTGGCGGCATTCGTGCTGGCACAGGCGGGCGGGCTGCTGGTCTCGGCCAGCCAGGCCTTCGCTGCATTGATGGGGACTGCGGCGGCGCCGGAAGAGATGTGGGCAGGGACAGCTGTGGGTGCCGGCTCGGTGCTGGTGGCGGCCGCCGTCGTGCTGTCCATGATCCCCGTGAACGTCTTTGCCCCGAGGGCCGGGCCCGCCGCCCTCCGTACGCCGGTGGAACCTGCACGGTGACCGCCGGCATTTCGGTGGACGTTGGCTCCCCCACTCCCCCGTACGAGCAGATCCGGCTCCAGATCAGCGCGCTGATCGCCGCCGGCGGGCTTCCTGCCGGGACCCGGCTCCCGGCAGTCCGCAGCCTTGCCGCCGACCTGGGGCTCGCAGCCGGAACCGTCGCCAGGGCGTACAAGGAACTTGAGCACTCCGGGCTGATAGAAACCCGGCGGCGGAACGGGACCGTCGTCGTCGGGCTTCCGGCGAGCGGTGAAACGGGAACGGCTACGTCGGCAGCGGAACTGAACGCCGCCGTCGAACACCTAATCCAGGCGGCGGACAAGGCGGGGCTGCCCGATGAGGCCCTTCTGGAGCTGGTTCACGGGAGTCTGCGGCGCCGCCGCGGCCAGTCTTCGGCCCCCTCACCAGGCTCCGACTAGACTGGACGGGTGAGCATCCCAACCCCGTATGAAGATCTTCTGCGCGACGTCATGGCCAACGGCACGCACAAATCAGACCGGACCGGCACCGGAACCAGCAGTGTTTTCGGCCGCCAGATCCGTTTTGACCTGGGCGAAAGCTTCCCGCTGATCACCACCAAGAGGGTGCACTTCAAGTCGGTTGCCGTCGAGCTGCTGTGGTTCCTCCGCGGTGACTCGAACGTGAAGTGGATGCAAGACCAGGGTGTGACCATCTGGAATGAATGGGCCGACGCCGAGGGTGAGCTCGGGCCGGTCTACGGCGTTCAGTGGCGGAGCTGGCCCACCCCCGACGGCGGCCACATCGACCAGATCGCCGAGCTCGTGCAGAGCCTGAAGCAGAACCCCGACTCACGCCGGCACATCGTCTCGGCCTGGAACGTGAGCGAGCTCAAGGACATGGCCCTGCCGCCCTGCCACGCGTTCTTCCAGTTCTACGTTGCGGACGGCAAGCTCTCCTGCCAGCTGTACCAGCGCTCGGCGGACATGTTCCTGGGCGTTCCGTTCAACATCGCCTCCTACTCGCTGCTGACCTGCATGCTGGCGCAGCAGGTGGGCCTCGAGCCCGGCGAATTCGTCTGGACCGGCGGCGACGTCCACATCTATGACAACCACATGGACCAGGTCCTGAAGCAGCTGGACCGGGAACCCTACGAGTACCCGCAGCTGAAGATCACCCGCAAGCCGGAGTCGATCTTCGACTACACCCTGGACGACTTCGAAGTGGTGGGCTACCGGCACCACCCCACGATCAAGGCGCCGATCGCCGTATGAGCACGGAGGGCACTATGGACGGGCAGGCTTTCAGCGAGGACATCGCCGCAAACGTGACGGGGATCGGGCTGGTCTGGGCACAGACGCCGTCGGGCGTCATTGGCAAGGACGGCGACATGCCGTGGAACCTGCCCGAGGACATGAAGCACTTCACGAAGGTCACCACCGGCCATCCCGTCATCATGGGACGCAAAACCTGGCTGTCCTTCCCGGAGAAGTACCGGCCGCTGCCCAACCGGACCAACATCGTCATCACCCGGCAGGAAGACTGGGCCAGCACGCCCGAGGCGGAGGGCGCCGTCGTCGTCAAATCCCTTGACGATGCCCTGCTGGAATCCCAGTTTGCCCCCGGCTTCGAGTCTGTCTGGATCGTGGGCGGCGGGGAAATTTTCAAGGAGGCCGCGGACCTGGCCAATGTTGCTGTGGTCACCACCATCGATGTGGACTCCGACGGCGACACGTACGCCCCGGAGCTTGGCGACGGCTGGGTGGCCGGGACGTCCGTGCCCTCCGACGGCTGGCTGACGGCGGCCAACGGCACGCGCTATCGGTTCACAACGTGGAACCGTTCGGAAGGTTAGAAGATGCTGCGTAAACCTGAAACCCTCTTTGTGCTCGGCTACATGCTGCTGCCGCTGTTTGCCCTGCTGTCCGCGATCGTGGGCCTGACCATGATCCTCGGGGGCAACAAGATCGCCGGCATCATCGTGCTGGTGGTGGTCACGCAGCTGTTCGCCTTCGGTGCCTTCTTCGCGCTGCGCGCCCGCAAGAATGCGCTGCTGCAGGAGCCCGACGGCCAGTAGCGGGCGGATGGGTAGGGCTGCCCATCGCGGCTGCCCCGGGCCCGCACTAGAGTGATGGCTGGACTTAGCAGTAACCGCCTCCGTTCGGCGGTCAGGATTTGGGGGATGACGCCGCAGTGACAGGTAACTTGTGGGGCGCCGACGTTGCGCAGCTTCGCACACTCGCGCAGCAGTTCGGAAAAGTCTCCGACAACCTTCTGAACACGTCGGCGCAGCTGACCAACCAGATCAACAACAACCCTTCCTGGAAGGGCAGCGACGCCGCGCAGTTCCGTTCCGACTGGAACGGCAACCACCGGGCACTCCTCCAGCAGACGGCCCGCGCCCTGAAGGACGAGTCCCGCAAGCTGCTGGACAACGCCAATCAGCAGGAAAAGGCCAGCGACGCGGCGCCGGGCTCCGGCGGCGGGCCCATCGGCCTGAGTGAGCCCGGGGGTTCGCTGGCGGGAGTGCTGGGCGGGGTCCTGCTTGGCGGGATCGGGGCGCTGCGGGCGGGCATGAACATCCAGAAGTTCATCAAGGCCCCGCTGACCCTGGCCAAGCACCTCGGGCAGTACGGATGGGTGCTGAAGAACGATGGATGGAACGCCATGAAGCAGCCGCTCCTGACGAAGGGCCGGCACCGGCTGGGCGGCCCGGTCTTTGAAGGCCGCCATCTGTGGCAGACCACGGCAGGAAATAAAGCTTTCGATGATCTTCTCAAGAATTCCGCCAGCTCGAGCCGCACGCTGGGCTTCATCGACAAAGCGTCCGACATCGCGTCGCTGAAGAACCTGCATACCCTTCCCGGCCTTTCCAAGTTGGCCCCGCTACTTGAGGAGAAGCCGTGGATCGGTGCCGGCAGACAGTTCGAATGGCTGGGCAAGTCAGGCCTCGCCCGTGGACTAGGCTGGGCCGGCGTCGGATTCAGCGCCGTGGACTCGGTCAACAGTTTCGCGAACGGTGACATCAAGAACGGGCTGGCGGGTGTGGGCAAGACTGCCCTCGGTATTGGATGCTTCCTGCCGCCTCCCGCCGGAACTGTCTGCCAGGTCGCCAGTGTCGGCGTAGCCGTGTACGAGAATTGGGACACCATCAGTAGCGTCGGGAAGAACATCGGCGAAGGTGTGGTCAACGCGGTGAAGGACCCGGGCAAATTCGTCAGCGGTGCGGCAAATACGCTGGCCGACGCGGGCAAGTCCGTGGGCAAGTTCTTTGGATTCGGCGATTAGGAGACACGCATGACCGTTCAGGATTCAACCCAGCAGGAGCCCCGCCTCGGCGTCGACATCATCGGCTTCGGCGTAGGCGAGTTTGCCTATCTGCTCAACGTATTCGAAGGTCCCGCCCGTGACCGTTCCGTCAGTGTGTTCCGCGCCGAAGAGATCGTCGATGACGTGACCCTGTCCACGTCTGGCGCCTCCTCCTTGCTGGCACGTGACCTTGCTGGTGTTGATGATGACGGCGATCTCGGCGTGAAGGGTGTCGCGGCTGCGGTCGCCACCGCGCTGGGCCAGGCGACCCGGTGGACGGAAATCTCGCTCCTTACCGACGAATCGATGGACAACGTGGCTCTTCTGGAGGCCCCCGGCGTGTCCCTGATGCTCCAGCCACGGCTGCTGGGGACCTGGTTCGTCTTTGCCCAGGATCCCGCCATTTCCTCGGCGGAAGCCACACTTCGGGTGGTCCGCCAGCACGTCGAAGAGAATCAGGGCGGGTCCGCCTACCTGGTCTTCAAGACCCTGGGTTCCGAACAGCACCTGCTGGTCCGCCGCGAGGAGTCCACCTGGACCACCGGCGTTCCGGATTTTGACAAGGACGAGGTGGCGGAAACGGCAGGCCTTGATGATGCCGGGTTGCTGTCCGCCATTGAGGATGCCCGTGGCTAGGCGCAGTAAGGATATACCGCAGGACCCAGGCTATGTGCCGTCCCAGCGTACAGACGAGCAGCTGATCTACCGGAGGGCCGAGAACGGCGAGATGGTCGGCTATACGCCTGCCGAATACGGCGTACGCAAGGACGACGGCGGCGGCCTGGTGAAGCCCGTCAACAGCTCAGGCGGACTGCTCTTTCTCGCCATCCTCCTCACCGCCTGCTTGGGGGGTCTTATCTACGGCGTGGTGCAAACGGCTATCACAAATCAGTGGCACATTCTCGGCGAAGTGTGGTGGGTTTTCCCGGCAACCCTGTTCCCTTTCTCTGTAGCATGGGCGAGCTATCTCAGGGAACGCAAGGCAGAGAAACTGCGCAAAGCCCGCAACCTCCCTCGGCCCGTCGACTGAGATCCTCGGCGGCAGCGCCGTCGCGGCAGTGACGTAACCGACTGCGGCCTGCCCAATCCAAAGATAAAATAGCCAAATGACTACAGCAGCTACCCCCTCCGTCGGCCTGGTCGGATGGCGCGGCATGGTCGGCTCCGTCCTGATGCAGCGCATGCAGGAAGAGGGCGACTTCGCCAGCATCAACCCGGTCTTTTTCTCCACCTCAAACGCGGGAGGTGCCGCGCCTTCGTTTGCTGAAGGCGCAGGCAAGCTCGAGGACGCGTTCGACGTCGAAACGCTGGCGAAGCTGCCCATTATTGTCACCGCCCAGGGCGGCGACTACACCAAGCAGGTCCACGGCGAGCTGCGCAGCCGGGGCTGGGACGGCCTCTGGATCGACGCCGCGTCCACCCTGCGCATGAATGACGACTCCATCATCGTCCTGGACCCCATCAACCGCGACGTCATCGACAAGGGCATCGCCAATGGCGTCAAGGACTTCATCGGCGGCAACTGCACCGTGTCCTGCATGCTCATGGGCCTCGGCGGCCTCTTCAAGAACGGCCTCGTCGAGTGGGGCACGTCCATGACCTACCAGGCCGCGTCCGGCGGCGGCGCGCGGCACATGCGCGAGCTGCTCAGCCAGTTCGGCACCCTCAACGCCGAGGTCAGCACGGAACTGGACGACCCGGCGTCGGCCATCCTGGACATTGACCGCAAGGTGCTGGCCCATCAGCGCGACGGCGTCGACGCCACCCAGTTCGGTGTGCCGCTGGCCGGCTCCCTCATCCCCTGGATCGATGCCGACCTCGGCAACGGCCAGTCCAAGGAAGAGTGGAAGGCCGGAGTTGAGACCAACAAGATCCTCGGCACCTCGGATGAGAACCACGTGATCATGGATGGCCTCTGCGTGCGGATCGGCGCCATGCGCTCCCACTCCCAGGCGCTCACGCTGAAGCTGCGCGAGGACCTCTCCGTTGCCGAAATCGAGAAGCTCCTCGACGAGGACAACGAATGGGCCAAGGTGGTGCCCAACACCAAGGAAGCCTCGATGGCCGACCTGACTCCCGTTGCAGCCTCGGGCACGCTGACCATCCCGGTGGGACGCGTCCGGAAGCTCGAAATGGGTCCGCAGTACATCAGCGCCTTCACCGTCGGCGACCAGCTCCTCTGGGGTGCCGCCGAGCCGCTGCGCCGCATGCTCAACATCGCCACCGGCACCCTCTAACCAGCCTTTCCTCAACCGGCCCTGCCCCGCAGGCGGCCCCATCCCTTGTTTCAAGGGCTGGGCCGCATGCGAAGCGGGGCCGGTTTTGCGTCCGGCAGCAACCCTCCCTCACTTCCCGTCGGGTCCGACCCGACGCTTCCTCACCTCCGGTCGGGTCTGACCCCACGCTTCCTCACCTCCGGTCGGGTCTGACCCCACGCTTCCTCACCTCCGGTCGGGTCTGAGCGGATGCTTCCGCAATAGTTGCCGCAGCATTTCGCCTTCGGCGGCAGAAGGTGAGGACGCGTCGCAATGAAGGCGACCAAACGTGAGGACGCGTTGCAATCCCCGGGGCGGGTCAGGAGGCGAGGAAGCGCCCGTAGCGTTCGGCCGCGCGGCGGAAGCCCGCCAGAGCCGCCGGGCCAAAGGGATTGGTGTCGTCGAACGGGACGGGTACGACGGCGGCTGAGCGCCCACTCCCCTGCCTCGCCCAGGTGCCGGTCACCTCGCCGCCGGTAACGATGGCCTTCTTGAACACCCCGTTGCCACCCGGGACGATCTTCTGCGCATGCTCAGGCGGCAGCACAATGCTCCGGTCCGTGTAGCCGAGAACGAACTCGTCGAACCCCGGCAGGGCAAGAACGCTGCGCTGCCCCGGCACGCCCTGGTCCAGCAAGGCAGCCGTCGACGGCGACAGCCAGTACCCGGTCCCCTCATGCTCGAGTTCCACCAGTTCGCCGCGCACCGCCGGCAGGGCTTTCCGCACCTCAGTCAGCGGAATGCTGGACCACCACGCAAAGTCCCGCAGCGTGGCGGGTCCGTGGCCGCGCAGGTACCTCAGCAGCAGCTCCGCGATGCCCTCCTCCCGGCCGGGGTTCCGCGAGGAGGTGATCCAGTGGTCGAACGCAACGAACTTCTGCTGGTTCCCGTCCAGCGGTCCGGGCACCAGTGACGCACTCTGGCACAGCAGCCACAGCAGATGGATGCCGCGCTGCGCCTCGGTGCCCTGCCCGGCCGCTTCAAACGCGGCGAACAGCTCCTCGCGGCTGGCGGCCCGGCCTCCGTCCACCAGGCCAAGGGCGGCCTCCCGGCACACCTCCACGTCGCCGCCGGCAATCTCCAGCTGCCGGTGCCGGCCGGCCGCCCCTTGGACCATCCGCGCCGTGGTGATGTTCAGGATCCAGCGCAGGTCCTCGGGCGCCAGCAGGTGCAGCGTGCCGCGCATGGGCCACGACCGGACCACAGACCCCTCATCCAGGGCCCGCCGGACGTCACTGAGGCCAGCACCGGGAACCCGGACACCCACCGCCCAGAGTGCCGCCTGGAGATCCTGGGCCTGTATCGCCGCCATCGCACGGACCGCCTCCGGCACGCCGTCGAACCCGGACCCCAGCAGCCCCTGCGACGCCAGCCGCAGCCGGCCCATCACCTTGGACGAAACCCGGGTCCTCAGCGCTGCCATGGGGCCATCCTATGGCGGCGGGGCAAGCCGCAGGAGAACCGGGACTACTAGAGCGTGAGACCGATCAGGAGCGGTTCGGGGTGCAGTTCAATGCCAAAACGCCCGACGACGCCGGCGCGCACCTCGCGCGCGATGGCCACCATGTCGGCGGCGCGGGCAGCACCGCGGTTGGTGATGGCCAGCGTGTGCTTTGTGGACAGGGAGGCCCTGCCGCCGGAGACGCTCCCCTCCTCCAGCCCAAATCCCTTGCCAAAGCCGGCATGGTCGATCAGCCAGGCCGCAGAGAGCTTGACCTGCCCGTCAGCGCCGCCCGGGTACCGCGGTGCGGATTCCGGCAGGCTCTCAGCCGCCTCGGCGGGAACGATCGGATTCGTGAAGAAGGAACCCGTGGAGTAGGTGTCCCGGTCGTCAGGGTCCAGCACCATCCCCTTGGACGCGCGCAGCCGCAGGACCTCACGGCGCACGTCGTTTGAGTAGGCGCGCTGGCCCTGTTCAACGCCCAGGACCCGCGCCAGCTCTGCATACCGGATGGGTGCGCTCATCCGGCCCAGCGGCAGCTGGAATTCGACCGTCAGCACAACGTAGCGCGGGGAGCCGTTGACGGTGGTCTGCTTAAGGACCGAATCCCGGTACCCAAACTTGAGTTCCGAGTTGGTGAACGTCCGCACGGCGTTGCGCTCCCGGTCCCAGGTGCGGACGGCCGCGATGGTCTGGGAAACGTCAGCGCCGTACGCGCCGACGTTCTGCACCGGGGTGGCCCCGGTGGCACCGGGGATCCCGGACAGCGCCTCAATGCCGGACCAGGCGTGCAGCACGGCGTGCTCCACCAGCGCGTCCCAGTTGTGACCCGCCTGGACCACCACGGACACGCCGCCGCAGGAGTCCTCGGAGTTGACCGTGAATCCCTCGGAGGCGATCTTCAGAACGGTTCCGGGGAACCCGTCGTCGGAAATCAGGAGGTTGGACCCGCCGCCGATGATCAGCAGCTGCTCGCCAGCCGCATCAGCGGCCCGCACCGCCTCGATGATCTCGGCCTCCGTGCGGGCCTCGACATAAGTGGCGGCGGGACCGCCGACGGCGGCGGTGGTCAGATCGGAAAGCATCGTGGGAGTCACCCATCCACCCTAGCGAAAGTAAGTAACTCCAAGTAACGTCACGCCAGACGGACGAGGGCCTGGGCCTTCATCAGGACCTTCTGGCCGTCGAACACGACAGAAAGATCCACGCGCGCGGTCCGCGCTTCGGCGTCCAGCGCGCCGACCGCACCGCTGACGTCGATCACCGCGCCGGCGTCGCCGGTCCCCGTGGTGTCCGTGACCAGCACCGGCTTGGTAAAGCGCGTCTGGTAGTCGACGACGGCGGCCGGGTCACCGGCCCAGTCACTGACCAGCTGCACCGCGGCACCCATGGTGAACATGCCGTGGGCAATGACGCCGGGCAGCTCGACGCCCGTGGCGAAGGCCTCGTTCCAGTGGATGGGGTTGAAGTCCCCCGAGGCGCCGGCGTATTTGACCAGGTCCTGCCGCGTGACCTCGATGCTGCGGCTGCCGATTTCCTGGCCGACGCTGAGTTCTTCGAATGTGGGGCTCATAGCTACTGTCCCTCTCCGCGGACCAGGATGGATGACTTGGTGGTGGATACCGGCTCGCGGCCGTCCCCGTCCGTGAGTGCGAATATCTCGCTGCGCGTGGTGATCATGGCCCCTCCGCCCATGGCGCGCACGCCGTCGACGTGCAGCTCGGCGACGAGCCGGTCGCCGGCGAAGATGGGGCGGTGGTGGGTGAAGCGCTGGTCGGCGTGGACGACGCGGGAGAAGTCGATGCCGGCCTCCGGGTCCTCGATCAGCTGGGCGTCGGCGCGCTGCGCAATGATGATCGCGAACGTGGGCGGTGCCACGAGGTCGGGGTGGCCCAGGCCCTGCGCTGCGTCTACGTCGAAGTGGGCGGGGTGGGTGGCCTTGACGGCGCGGGCGAACTCGCGGATTTTTTCGCGGCCGACGTCATACACCTCTGCGGCAGGGTAGCTGCGGCCCTGCAGGTCCGGATTGATAGTCATGGGTTCAAGCCTATCGGGGCCGGCGTGCGGGCCGGATTCGTGTCGTTACTTCCTGATCTTCTTCCGGATACTTTGGCCGCGGACCACCAGACCGACGATGTGCAGCACCAGCCCCAGGCCGATGACGGGCAACGCGGCGGTCATGAGCGCCGGGTTGCCGGCGGCGTTACCCGCGACGGTGAGGATGAGCCCGACGGCGATGAGGCCCATCGCGGTGAACACCAGGATTTTGTAGGACGTGGGTGCGGTGACCCAGAATTCGTGCAGCACCGGTCCAGTTTACCCAGCCGCGGCCGCCGTCGGACTCTGCGGAAAGGGCCGGTGGCCCATCCCAAAAGACCCCGTGCACCAAAGAGACCCCGTGCACCGGATAACGGGTATCGGTCACGGGGTCTCCTGGAAATGCCGGTGCAGGTTACGGGGCGGGCTGCACGCCAAACGCAACCGCGAGCTTCATGATCTTCTCGGCGCGGCCCAGGCGCGGCAGGTCGGAGCCGTCGCGGATGACGCGGCCGTTGGCCTCGAAGTCGGACATGAAGTCGGTGGCCCACGCGACGTCGGACGGCGTGGGGCTGATGACCTCGTTGATGACGCTGGTCTGGTCGATGGCCAGGCAGAGCTTTCCGGTCATGCCCATCATCACCGTGACGCCGGTCTGCTCGCGCAGGATCGGGTGGTTGGTGCCCACCGTGGGTCCGTCGATCGGGCCCGGCAGGTTGCCGACCCGGCTGGCGACGACGAGCTTGGCGCGGGGGTAGGCCATGGCCTCCTGGGTGTTGGCCATGCCGGTGTCGCGGCGGAAGTCGCCGGAGCCGAAGGCCAGGCGGAATGCGCCCTGGGCCTTGGCGATGTGGTTGGCCTCTTCGATGCCGAGGGCGGATTCCACGAGCGGGATGACCGGCGTCTTGCCGTCCATGCGGTGGAACGACTCGGTGACCTGGTCGGCGGACTCCGTCTTGGCCAGCATGACGCCGAGCAGGCCCGGGGTGCCGCGCAGTCCGGCGAGGTCGTCCGCCCAGAACTTGCTGGTGGCGTCGTTGATGCGCACCCAGGCCCGACCGCCGCCGGAGAGCCAGTTCACGACGTTCTCGCGCGCGACGTCCTTCTGCGAGGGGTCCACGGCGTCTTCGATGTCCAGGATGATCGAGTCCGCGCGGGACACGGCGGACTGGTCGAAAAGTTCGGTTTTCATTGCGTTGACGAGCAGCCACGACCGGGCGATCTCGGCGGGGATGTTGCGTTCTTGCCGGGTGATCTCGGCGGTGGAAGTAGACGTCATGGTTCTACCGTATCGGGCGCGCGCCCGTATGCGCGACGCAGATCCGTCCCGCAAAGCGACCAATACGAACAAAAAGCGGAAGTTTAGCGCCTCTGGCGGGCATCAGCGCTGCCGTCCGTCACGGGATTTCACCGGTCGCAACGGGGCGCCTCATGACCCGCTGTTGCGCCATATTTCCGCGGATTTCCAACGGTTTCCCGGCGTGACCCGGGCGTTTTTCTGCGGCCGCCGGGTGCGCTTACATCGATCCATCGGCCGTTGCGGCGGCCGCCACGAACCCGGCCCACCAGCCAACCAATCCCCTGAAGGAAACCCCCAATGAAACGACACCTGACCATCCTGAGTGCTGCGGCCGCCGTCGTGATCGCCCTGGCGGTGTCCGGCTGCGGCGGGAGCGCCGCCGGCGATGACGCAGCGGCGGCGGGATCCCCCGGCGCCAACGAAGTCAAGGAGCTGCGTTACCAGGGCTGGGCCAACAGCGTCACCCTTCCCGAACTGGCGCAGGACCTCGGCTACCTGGGCGACGTCAAGCTGAACTGGGTGGGCAACACCATCAGCGGCCCGCAGGACATCCAGTCGGCAGCTACCGGCCAGACGGACTTCGGCGGCGCGTTCGCCGGCGCCGTCGTAAAGCTCAAGGAAGCCGGTGCACCGGTGAAGGCCGTCATCAACTATTACGGCGAGGACAGCAAGACCTTCAACGGCTTCTACGTGAAGGAAGACAGCCCCATCAAGACGGCCCGGGACTTCATCGGCAAGAAGATCGCCGTGAACACCCTCGGCGCGCATTCGGAGGCGGTCATCAACACCTACCTCCGCAAGAACGGCCTGAGCGCTGAGGAGATCAAGCAGGTCCAGCTCGTGGTGGTCCCGCCGAACGACACGGAGGAAGCGATCCGCCGCGGCCAGGTCGATGCCGGCGCGCTCGGCAGCATCCTGCAGGACAAGGCCGTCGCCAACGGCGGGCTGCGGTCCGTCTTCAGCGACTTCGACCTGTTCGGTGCGTTCGCCGGCGGGCCGTATGTCTTCCGCGAAGACTTCATCGCCCAGAACCCCAACACGGTCCGGACCTTCACCACCGGCGTGGCCAAGGCCATCGAGTGGGAACGGGCCACGCCCCGCAAGGACGTCATCGCCCGGCTCACCAAGATCCTGAAGGAACGCGGCCGCAACGAAAACCCGGCCGCCCTGCAGTACTGGAAGAGCGTCGGCGTCCCGGCCAAGGGCGAGATCAAGGACGAGGACTTCACCCGCTGGGAGGAGTACCTGAAGTCCGCCGGCATCATCAAGGGCGACCTGGATGCCAAGAGCCTGTACACCAACGAGTTCAACGGACTCCTGACCGGTTCAAAGTAAAGCCCGCACCAAAGTAAACCGCCCGACCCACAACAAACCGCAGCACGAAGTGAGGAAAGAACGATGACTGTCATTACCGAAACGAAGCTCGAATTCTCCAAGCTGGGCGCCCGCATCGGCGCCGAGATCCGCGGCCTGGACCTCAGCGGTGATCTCCCGCCGGAGACCGTTGCCGAGATCCGCCGGGCGCTCAACGAGCACAAGGCCCTCGTGTTCCGCGAAGCCAACATCCTCTCGGACGAGGCGCAGGTGAAGTTCGCCAGCCACTTCGGCCCGCTGACCAAGGCCCACCCCACGGTGGCGTCCGTTGAGGGCGAAGAGAACGTCCTGCCCGTCGACAGCGAGAACGGGTCGGCCAACAACTGGCACACCGATGTCACGTTCGTGGTCAACCCGCCGCAGGCCTCCACCCTGCGCAGCATCGACCTGCCCGCTTACGGCGGCGAGACGCTGATCGCTTCCTCCGCCGGCGCCTACCAGGACCTGCCGGACGAGCTGCGCAACTTCGCCGACACCCTGTGGGCCATCCACACCAACGACTACGACTACTCCGTCCCCAAGAACCTGGAGCACGCGAACGCCGAGGAGCGCCGCAAGGAGTTCACCCGGCTGAAGTTCGAGACGGCCCACCCCGTGGTGCGCGTCCATCCGCTGACCGGCGAGCGCGGACTGTTCATCGGCGGCTTTGCGCAGCGCCTGCGGATCGTGGGCCTGTCCAACACCGAATCCAGGGATATCATCCGGCTGCTCCAGGCCTACGTCACCCGGCCCGAAAACGTGGTCCGCGTGAACTGGGAGCCCAACCAGGTGGTGCTGTTCGACAACCGGATCACGCAGCACTACGCGCCGGACAACTACGACGGCCAGCCCCGCAAGCTCAACCGCGTCACCATCGCCGGGGACATCCCCGTGGGTGTGGACGGCAAGCAGAGCCAGGCCCTGAAGGGTGATGCCTCCACGTATTCGGAGATCGCCCCGCTGTAGGTTGTTCTGCCCAAACCGGGTCGCAGTTGTTGTCGTTTTGAAGGCTCGTAACGACAACAACTGCGACCCAGTTGGGTTTAAGGGATGTTGCTGCCCCGCGCCGTGACCCACAGCCGGTACCACTCGGGCCGGGTCATGGCCTCGGCCACCCGGGCCGCGCCGGCGCAGGCGCGGATCCGGTCCGGGTTGGCCGTGCCGATCACCGGCGCGATTGCGGCCGGGTGCTTCATGAGCCACCCCAGCAGCACGGCCTCGACCGTGGTGTCCTTCTCCCGCGCCATCTCGGCCAGCAGCGCCGCCGTCGCGCTCTCCGCGGGCGTGGGCCGCTCGGGCGGATTGCCGGTGTAGTGTCCTCGGGCCAGGGCGCCGTACGCCTGCAGGGTGATCCCCTGCCGGGCGCAGTACTCGAGCGTCCCGTGCGGAAAGCCGTAGCTGTGGGCGTCAGGGTGGTTCACCAGCACGGTGCTCTCCAGCCAGTCGCGCTTGAGCAGGCTGAGCTCCAGCTGGTTGGCCACGACCGGTGTTTCCAGGCTGTCCTGCAGGAACTCGATCTGGGCGGCGGACATGTTGGACACCCCCAGTGCCCGCACCTTCCCCTCCGCCATCAGCTTCCCGACGGCGGCCGCGACCTCCGCGGGCTCCATCAGCGGATCCGGGCGGTGCAGCAGGAGGATGTCCACGTAGTCTGTGCGGAGCCGTTCGAGGCTGCCGTTCACGCGCTCGATGATGGCGTCCGCGCTCAGGTCGTAGTGGGTCTCCAGACCGCGCTCGTTCAGCCGGATGCCGCACTTGGTCTGCAGCCGGATGCGGTCGCGCAGCCCGCTGGTGCCGGCCAGGACCTCGCCGAATACGGCCTCGGCTTTCCCGTGCCGGTAGATGTCGGCGTGGTCGAACAATGTCACCCCGATGTCCAGCGCAGCCTCGACGGCGGCCGCGGCAGCCTCGACGTCGGCGATCTCGTGCGGTTCCCGGGACCAGTCCCCGCCCAGGCCCATACATCCGTAAAGCAGCCGGCCGTATTGGGCCGCGGTCTGTTCAGTCATGGCATCACTCTTTCATTTGTTGCCGCCACCGCCCAGAGGCCAGGCGCCGGGTACCGGCTGGACGGGACGGTTAAACGGGACCGCCGGCGGACCCCGGTCGGAAAGGACCGGGGTCCGCCAGCGGCGTGTGGCTCAGTCAGGGGTCAGCGCAGCCAGACCGTGGTGTTGGCCGGCAGCTTGCCGGCTTCCAGCGGCCCGCTGCTCACCAGCACCGTGCCGGCGGGAAGGTCGACGGCGGTGTCCCCGAAGTTGGTGACGGACTGCCAGCCGCCGGGGCGGCTGAAGTGGAGGACATCCGGGTTCCCGGTTTCGATCCATTCCAGCTCCTCGGCGGCCTGCAGCTCGCGGCGGAGCTTCAGGGCAGCGCGGTAAAGCTCGAGCGTCGATCCCTGGGTGCCGTCCTGCGCCTCGACGGCGTAGCCGGCGAACCAGTCCGGCTGCGGCAGGTGTGCGCCGCCGTCGCCGAACCCGAAGGATGTCCCCTCCACGGACCACGGCAGCGGCACGCGGCAGCCGTCGCGGCCCACTTCCACCCCCCTGTTGCGGAAGAAGGACGGGTCCTGGCGTTCGGACTCCGGGATGTCAGCCACTTCCTGCAGGCCCAGTTCCTCGCCCTGGTACAGGTAGGCGGAGCCGGGAAGCGCAAACATGAGGAGGCTCGCCGCACGGGCACGGCGCTGGCCGAGTTCGACGTCGAGTTCCTCCTGGGGACCGCCGGCGAGCAGCCAGGCCTTGCCGTCCTGGCCCTTGGCGTGCTTGCCCTTGGAGCCCTTGGGCAGGCCGTAGCGGGTGGCGTGCCGGACGACGTCGTGGTTGGAGAACACCCAGGTGGAGGAGGCGCCGGTGGCGGCCGCCTCGGCCAGGTTGCGGGTGATGATCTCGTGGAACTCCTCGGCGTCGAAGTCCGCCTGCAGGAGGTCGAAGTTGAACGCCTGGCCGAGTCCCTCGGGGCTGGCGTAGCGGGCACGGCGGGTGGCGTGCACCCAGGCTTCGGCGACGGCGGTGCGCGGCGGGTTGTACTCGTTGAAGACCTCGCGCCACTCGGCGTAGACCTCGTGCACCTCGTCCCGGTCCCAGAACGGGTGCGACCCGTCGTCGAACCCGTCCGTGCCGGTGTTGGCGGCGCTCAGCTCCAGCTTGGAGAGCAGCGGCTCGGTGAGGTCCTTGGTGAGGGCGTGCGCCACGTCAACGCGGAAGCCGTCCACGCCGCGGTCGGACCAGAAGCGCAGGGTCTTGAGGAAGTCGTCACGGATTTCCCGGTTGGCCCAGTTCAGGTCCGGCTGCTCCTTGGCGAAGATGTGCATGTACCACTGGCCGGGGGTGCCGTCCGGTTCGGTGATGCGCTCCCACGCCGGACCGCCAAAGACGGAGTCCCAGTCCGACGGCGGGAACTCGCCGTTGGGGCCCTTGCCGTCCCGGAAGATGTAGCGGTCCCGCGCCGGGGAGCCCTTCGGGGAGGCGAGGGCTTCCCGGAACCATTCGTGCCGGTCGGAGGAGTGGTTCGGGACGATGTCGGCGATCAGCTTGATGCCGGCGGCGTGCAGGGCGGCCGCCATCTCGTCGAAGTCCTCGAGGGTGCCGAGCTTCGGGTCCACGTTGCGGTAGTCATCCACGTCGTAGCCGCCGTCGGCGAGCGCCGAGGGGTAGAACGGGCTGAGCCAGACGGCGTCGATGCCGAGCGCCTTCAGGTACGGGACCTTGGCCGTGATGCCCTTGATGTCGCCCAGGCCGTCACCGTTCGAGTCGGAGAAACTGCGGGGGTAGATCTGGTAGACGGACGCCTGGCGCCACCAGTTCGGATCGGCCATGCGGTCGGAATCGGAAAGGGTTGCCAGCGTGGCGGTGGTGGACAAGGGGTGATCCTTTTCTTCTGGTTGGGGTTGTTGCTGGACTGGTTTTGTTGGGTCTACTTGACGGCCCCGCGCATTACTCCGGACAGTACCCAGCGCTGCGCCAGGATGTAAACCACCAGGGTGGGTGCCATGGCCATCAGGTAGGACGCGAACGCGAGGCTGTAGTTGGTGTTGAACTCCCCCTGGAAAAGCATCTGCACCACGGGGAGGGTCTGCAGGGACGGGTCGGCGATCATCATCTGCGGCAGCAGGAAGTCGTTCCACGAGCCGAGGAAGGCAAAGATGCCCACGGTGGCGTTCATGGGGGCCAGCAGCGGGAAGATGATCTTGCGGAACACCTGCCAGGTGGTGGCGCCGTCGAGCCGGGCTGACTCCTCGAGCTCCACCGGAATGGAGCGGACGAACGCGATGTACAGCAGCGTGTTGAACGAGATGCCGCCCAGCACATGAAGGAACACCACGCCGCCGGGGTTGTCCAGGCCAAGGAGTGCCGTCTGTTTGATCAGGGGCAGGATGATCACCGGGAACGGGATGAACATGGCCGAGAGCAGGTACACGAAGGAGCCGCGGAAGAACCTGTGGTTCCAGTTCCTGGCGATGGCGTAGGCCACGAGCGAGCTGCTGGCCAGCGAGCCGAGGACGCTGAGCACGGTGACGAACGCCGTCGACATGAACGCCCGCGGGAAGTTCGTTGCCTCGTAGGCGGCACCGAAGTTTGCCCAGTTCATGGGGCTGGGCCAGGCCAGGCCGGTGCCGGTTCCGATCTGGTCCGGGGACTTCAGCGCCATGGCCACCGTGAAGTAGAGCGGGAGCAGCACGGTCAGGGAGGCCGCCAGCATGAGTGCGGTGAGCCACCAGTTGACCTTGTAGCCCTCCCGGCCGGAGCGGCCCTTCCGGCGGAGCGGTTTGGTACCGGGGCGGCGGGCGGTCAGAGGAAAAGCTGTCATTAGAGTGAAACCCCCCGGCGCTGGATGAGGCGCAGCTGGATGACGGAGATCAGCAGGGTGATCAGGAAGTAGATGACCGCGTTGGCCATCTGGTAGGAGTAGTCCCCGCCGGTGAAACCGGAGAAGATCCGCATGGCCACGGACTGGGTGGCCATCCCGGGTCCGCCGCCGGTGAGGCCCACGATGATTTCGTAGGTGCCGAGGAAGCCCTTGAAGCCGAGGATCACGTTGATGACGAGGTATCCGAGAATGAGGGGCAGCGTCAGGCTGACGAACTGCCGGAGGCTGCCGGCGCCGTCGAGGTCGGCCGCTTCGTAGACCTCGGACGGGACGCTCTGCAGCCCGGCCAGGTAGATGATGGTGGCGCCGGGGGCCGCCTGCCAGACCGTGACCAGCACGATGGCCAGCCAGGCGAGGTTCTCGTTGGCCAGGATGCTCGTGGCCAGCGGCGTCACGCCGAAGCGGTCCGCCAGTACGGGCAGGGTGTTGGAGAACAGGTAGTTGAACACGAAGGACACCACCAGGGCGGAGAGCACCATGGGAATGAAGAACACGGTGCGGATGCCCGTGCGCCACTTGATTTTGGCGTTCAGGCCGAGGGCGATCGCGAGGGCCACGACGTTGACCACCACGGTGGTGGTCAGGGCGAAGATGAACGTGAAGATGTACGACTGCAGGACCGCCGGGTCACGGAAGATGTTGACGTAGTTGGCCAGCCCGATGAACTTCCAGTCCCCGTAGCCGGCGTAGTTCGTGAGGCTGAAGAACACGCCCACGAGTGCCGGCAGGGTGATGAAGAAGGCGAACAGTGCCAGGACCGGCACCACCATCCAGTAGTACGCGGGATCGATGCGTCCCTTGGCGCGGACAGTCCGCAGCGGGGCTTCCGGGAAAACGTCCGCGGCGGCGGGCGGGGCTGCCTGCGGCAGCTCTGATGTTGTAGTCATGGGGGCTCCTGGATTCTGGCGGGTCAGACCGCGGTGCGCTCGGCGACCCGGCGCCATTCGTCGTCGAGGGCGGAAAGGAACTGTTCACCGTTCTTGCCGTACACGAAGGACTGGACGTAGTTGTACAGCGGTACCGACGGCGGGAAGTAGGTGGTGGCCCCCTGGTAGTAACGGCCCTCCCGCACAGAAGCGGCGAGGCCGGTGATCTGGGGGTTGTCGACGGCGGGTGCTGCCTTGAGCGGCGAGAACGCCGCGTTCTTCTCGTTGTAGGCATTCACGACGGAGGGGTCCAGCAGGTAGCTCACGAACCGCCGTGCCGCGGCCATGTTGGGGGTGTTGCGGGTGATGGACAGGGCCATGTCCACGTTGACGCGCGCCTTGGTGTCGGCAGGGTCGTTGGTGACCGGCAACGGGAAGCTGCCGAGCCGGATGTTCTTGTTGGCGGCCACGAGCTGGGACAGTGCCCACGGGCCCTGCAGGTACATGGCGGCCTGGCCCTTGGCGAACGCCGCGTTGCCGTCGGCGTAGTTCTTGCTGGTGGCGCCCTTCTGCGAGAAGGCAGCCAGCTCAAGCATCTTGGGCAGAACGGGACCGAAGTTGCTCGTGAATGACTCCTTCGCGTCTGCCCGGATGGCGGCGCCCTTGGCGGTGAGCCTGGCGAAGAAGTCCGCGATGTCCAGTGAGCCGCCTGCGACGTAGTCGAACATCCCCTGGCCGAGCGTCCAGTTGTCCTTGAACGTGCCGTAGATGGGTGTGATGCCGGCAGCCCTGAACTTTCCGCAGGCTGCGACGAACTCGTCCCAGGTGGCGGGAACCTGCACGCCCTGGGCCTCGAAAATATCGCGGTTGTAAATGACGCCTGCGGCGGCCAGGGAGAACGGCAGGGCGCTGGTTTCGTGCCCGTTGTACTGTCCCCAGGAGCTGACCAGTTCCTGGATCTTGGGGTCGATGGTGGCTGCGGCGGGAAGGTCCGAGAGGTCCGCGAACACGCCCTTGCGGACGAAGTCTGCAGTGGCCTGGGCGAAGCCGCGGGTCACGACGTCGGGCGGGTCGTTGCGCACCAGGCCGGGCACGAAGTTGCCCTCATTGAAGTCCTGGATGACGCGGATGTCGGAGTTGAGCGCCTCGAAGTCCTTGATCACCTGGTTGAAGTAGGCCACCACCTCGGGCTTGTTCTGCATGAAGCGCAGTGTGGTGACGCCGTTCTGGCTTCCGGCCGCCGGGTTGCCGGGGACGGAACCGCAGCCCGCCAGCGGCAGGACAGCTGCTGCGCCCGCAAGTCCCACGGCCCTGAACAGGGCGCGGCGGCTGAGCGGAGCCGCGTTCACGCCGCGAATCACAGCGCTGCGGAAGGGGCTGAGTGCAGGCGGCCGGCTGGCCGTTGGGAAAAGCGGAAGAGGCAGTACGAAGGGCTGTTCACAGTTGCTCCTTTGCAAAAGGGCTGAGGTCAAAGCTGGGGAATTTCCCGTGGCCGGCGGCCGTCCGGTGCACGTTGGGAGTTTATATGGAATCTAAATTTAGTTCCTCAAGTATTATGTGGGGCAGAGCACAAGGAGGTCAACACCATGTCGGAAATGACGGCGGCCACGCCCCAGCTGCTGCGCCGCGTGAGCGCCGGGGCGGTGCTGGACTTCATGCGCGCCTCGGGTGCGGTAACAGTCACCGACGTCATTCAGGCCACCGGGCTGACCCGGGCTACCGCGATCTCCGTCTGCGAAGACCTCATGCAGCGCGGCTGGATCACCGAACTGGAGAACCAGCGCGCCTTTGGCGGGTACCAGAAAGGACGGCCCGCCCGGCGGTTCGAACTCAATGAGCGGGCAGGCTACGTCCTGGGCATGGACGTCGGCTTTTCCAAGGCGACCGTGGTGGTGTCGGACCTCCGCGGCAAGGCGCTTGGAAGGGCCAGCGAGCCTTTCGAGATAGAGGACATCTCCGCCGCCGAACGCGTGGCGGTCATTGACCGGGCTGCCGCATCGGCGCTGGACAGCGTGGGCGCCTCCCCTGACTCAGTGCTGGCCGTGTGCGCCGGCATCGCCGCACCGGTGGACCGGAAGGGCAACGTGCTGGCATCGCAGCACTTCTGGGGGCTGTTCGACGTCGGCCTCAGGTCCGCACTGGACGACCTGCACGGATGGACAGTGCTGCTGGAGAACGACGCCAACCTCGCCGCCCTTGGCGACCGGTGGCGGGGTGCGGCGGCGGGCGTGGACGACGTCGTCGTAATCCTCGCCAGCGAGCGCTTCGGTTCCGGCGTCATCGAGGGCGGCCGCCTGCTGCACGGCAGCGGCGGCGGCGCGGGGGAACTCGCGTACCTGGATCTGGTGGAGGGGGTCGGCGACACCTACGGCATCGCCACGCTGGCGCGGACCTGGGCCGCGGAGGCGCTGGAGGGCTCCGCCAGGACGTCCCTCCGCGAGCATGCCGCCAACGGGGCCGAGGCGGAGCATGTCTTTGCCGCAGCCGCCGCAGGCGACGCTGTGGCGCTGAAGATCCTGGACCGGCTCGCTGACAGGATGGCCCGGGTGATCGGTTCGGTGGCCACCATGGTCAACCCCGAGCTCGTGGTGATCGGCGGTGCCGTCGCCAACTCTGCGGGGGTCCTGCTCGAGCCCATTGCCGCCCGGCTGCCGGAGTTCACGGCGACTCCGCCGCGGGTTGCCGTCTCGCCGCTGGGCGATTCAATCGTGACCGTGGGCGCGGTCCGGCGGGCCCTGGACTACGTGGAGACAAACACCCTGGACCTGGAGCTCAACATCCCGGCGTAAGCCACGTGTTAGGAGACGGACTCCAGCGCATCCGCCACCGGCCGGGTGCCGTCACGGAAGTCGATGGTGCGGCCCGCGGTGTCAGGCCGGTCCAGCA
Source organism: Arthrobacter sp. NPDC057388 (assembly GCF_042668165.1). NCBI lineage: Bacteria > Bacillati > Actinomycetota > Actinomycetes > Micrococcales > Micrococcaceae > Arthrobacter > Arthrobacter sp. NPDC057388. Next base: position 2,787 of record NZ_JBHVBL010000049.1, on the reverse strand, counting down.
CTGCGGCCGCGACGATCGCGACGTTGGCGCGCGAGGTCTGCGTGCCGGTGCTGGTGTCGGCAGGGTCCACCTCGATCAGCCCGTTGCCCGGCCCCTCGGTCAGGGAGCCCGGCCCCAGGATGGTCCAGGCGAGGCTGGTGCCGCGCAGGTACTCGTCGGCGGCAGCCTTGGCCTCGGCGTACGGACGGAAGCTGTGCCCCTCCGGAATCCCGTGGCCAGGGCCCGCCCCGAAGTAGGAGACCATCACATACCGGCCAACGCCGGCCTCCGCGGCGGCGTCCATGGAACGGATGGCCGCGTCACGGTCCACCGCGTACGTGCGGGCCGGATTGCCTCCTCCGGCACCCGCTGACCAGACCACGGCGTCGTGGTTCCGGAGAGCGGCGGCGATATCCGCCGTCGTCGAATTTTCCACGTCAAGGACCGACGGCGATGCCCCCGTGGCGGCGACGTCCGCCGCGTGGTCCGGGTTGCGGATGAAGGAAGTGACGCTGTGTCCCTGTTCGGTCAGGAGGGCGGACAGTTGCAGGGCCACCTTGCCGTGGCCGCCAATGATTGCGATGCGGGTCATGCCCCCATTGTGTCCCAGACCGGTCCCGCCGCCCGATTCATTCGGTCGGTTTATCCCGCGCGGCTCAGCCAGTCCGGTTGGCGTAGCGGAGGAAGACTGTGCCGTTGCCGAACCGCCGTTCTTCCAGCAGGTCGAGCCCCAGGCGGATGTTGTCGGGCAGGAAGCGCTTGCCGCCGCCCACTGCCACGGGTGTGAGGAACATCTGGAACTCGTCCACCAGGCCTGCCCGGATGGCCTCCGCTGCAAGTTCGGCGCCGCCCACCGCCAGGTCCCGGCCAGATTCGTTCTTGAGCCGCGCGACTGCGTCGGCATTGAACTCCCGCTCAATCCGCGTCCGGGCCGTGGCCACATCCTGCAGCGTGCGGGAAAACACCACCTTGTCTGCCGCCTGCCAGACCTCGGCAAAGTCGCGGATATAACCGGGGATCTCACCAAAGGCTTCCGGATGCTCCCAGACGGCCATCACCTCATACATCCGGCGTCCGAGCAGGTACGTCCCCGCCGGCCGTTGCAGCTCGTTGACGAACGAATGTACCTCGGCGTCCGGCTCCGCCCAGTCGAAGTTTCCGTCCCGGTCCGCGATGTAACCGTCGAGGGACATGAGTCCCGAATAGATCAGTCTGGCCATTGCCGGCTCCCGTTGTCCGCCTGTGGTGTGCAGTCCGACCCTAGGTTCACACCGCCCGGAAGGCAACGGCTCCGCAGCACCGGGGATCATTCGCAGCGTTCGCACAGGATTGCATCAAGACCTGATCAAGGATCAGCCCCTCCCCTGTTCCGGCTGGCATGCTGGTTGACGCATCAAGCAAACCGCACCGTTACAGGAACACCATGGGGGAATCATGCCGCTAGGCACGTTCAAACTCGCTCGCCCGTTCAAGGGCCCCAACCCGTCCGAACAGAACCGACGCCGGGCGGTTGCCACCGCTGCGTCCCGCCCGGCCGGCCCTGGGGTCAGGTCGCTGTCCGCCACCGCCGTCGCTGCCGGCCTGCTGCTCACCGGGCTGGCGGTCCCTGCCGAGGCTGCCACCTACTATTCCGCGCCGCTGCGCACGGCCGCCCGGGCCCTCACCGTGGCCGCCGAGAACAACACCGGCTACGACCGGACCCGCTACTTCGGCAACTGGCTGGACACCAACCGCGACTGCCAGAACACCCGCGCCGAGGTGCTGCTCCAGGAGGCGAAGGCCGCCGCAACGTACACCACCGCACGCCACTGCACCGTGCGTTCCTCCCGCTGGGTCACCCGGTGGGACAACCGCACCCACACCCTGGCGTCGGCCGTGGAGATCGACCACACCGTTCCCGTCCACGAGGCGTGGGGCTCAGGCGCCCGCTACTGGTCGCAGGCGCGCCGGGTGGCGTTCTACAACGACCTCGGCGACGGACGCTCCCTGAACGCGCAGACGGCCGCGCTGAACTCCGCAAAGCAGGCCAAGGGCCCGGAGGCCTGGATGCCCCCTGCCAACCGCTGCGAGTACATCGGCAACTGGATCGCCGTCAAGATCCGGTGGGGCCTGCGGGTGGACAGCACGGAGAAGGCGGCCCTGATCCGCTGGGCTGACGTGTGCCCCAACGTCCGCATCAACGTCACCAGGGCCTAGGCCAGCCAGTCCAAACTGGGGCACTTTGGCGCGGGCCACGCCGGCCGCCGCCGTTATTGCGACGCCGGCACCCCCAAAGTGCCCCGGGACGGATTGGATGCGGCCTTGCCGGGAGGAGTACCTGGAGGTCATCGGCATCGAGGACGCCGTGTGAACGAGCGCTTAAAACAAAAGCAGGCCAGGGGCTGAATGCCTCTGACCTGCAGTTCCTGTAGCGGTGGGGAGGCTCGATCTCCCGACCTCACGATTATGAGTCGTGCGCTCTAACCAACTGAGCTACACCGCCATGAATGAGAAAAACCTGTGTCAAGCCGGTCAAGACCGCCTTGACACAGGCCCTCATTCCGAGCCCCCCACCGGAATCGATCCGGTGACCTCGTTCTTACCAAGAACGCGCTCTACCACTGAGCTAGGGGGGCAACGAGTAAATACTCTACCGGAAGATTTCGCACTCAACAAATCGAAGGGAAAACGGGGTCCGCCGCGGCCAAAACCGCGGAATTCCGGGCCTGGAGCGGGCTTCGAGCCGGTTTGAGCTGGCCTTCGGAAGCACTTTGGAGTGGGTATGTGACGAAGGATACACGGCATCCGGGGAGGGCGGGCTTAAATCTG
>NZ_JBHVBL010000048.1:0-30054 GCF_042668165.1 Arthrobacter sp. NPDC057388 | reverse complement strand
ACTCAAACATGTTTAAAAGAGACAGACTGCGGGAGGTGTGCCGTGATCGACCGTGAGCCGGCAGCCTGGCTGTGGCTGAAGGAGCACCTGGTCCGCCTCCGCCAGGCCACCAGGCCGGGACAGGGCCCGCCCACCGGGGAACCCGCCGTCGTCGTGCGTACTGCCGTGGTGACGGATTCTGCTGCCGCACTGCCCGCCGACTGGGTCCGGGCCTTCTCCATCAACGGCCGGCTGGCCGTCATCCCCATGCCGGTCATGGTCGGCGAGGAGATCTTCGGCGAGGGTGAGGACGACATCAGCGGGACCATAGCGCTGGCCCTTGCTGCTGCTACTCCCGTCAAGACATCCCGTCCCTCGCCGGGACAGTTTGAGCAGGCCTACCTGGCGGCCGAGCGGCAGGGTTTCGAGTCTGTGGTTTCCATCCACATCTCCGGCGGTCTTTCCGGCACGGCCGATGCCGCCCGGCTCGCCGCAGAACGGGTCAAGATCCCCGTTGAGGTGCTGGACACCCGAACGGTGGGGATGGCTCAAGGGCTCGCTGTCCAGAGTGCGGTAGTGGCGGCAGCGGACGGCCGCAACGCCGGCGAGGTGCGCCGGCTGGCCGAGGAACGCGCTGCCCGCAGCAGGGTCTTTTTTTATGTGCCCAGCCTGGAACAGCTGCGGCGGGGCGGACGCATAGGCGCCGCCGCTTCCCTGGTGGGAGCCATGCTGTCCATCAAGCCGATTTTGGCGGTCGACGACGGCAAGATCGTTCCGCTGGAAAAGGTGCGGTCCGCAGCGAAAGCCGTTGCCCGGCTGGAGGAGATCGTGGTGGCCGAGGCCGCGGGCCGACCGTTGGGGGAGGCCCGGCTGGCCATCCACCACTTCGGCAACCGGTCCGAGGCCGAGCTGCTCGCAGCCCGGCTGGCCACGAAGCTTCCGGCCTGTCCTCCGGCCCAGATCAGCTCGCTGCCCGCCGTGCTGGCCGCGCACGCCGGGCTCGGTGTCCTTGCCGTGATCGTGGGGGAGAGCAGTTCATCGGTTGCCGGTTGCCTCGCCGCCGGGAACGCGGAGGCCGGCGGCTGAGCCAGGGCCTCCACTGTTGACGTACTACCAGCGCCCGGCCTCTGGTAGTACAGTCTCCCCACCGAACAAGGAGGCCCCCATGTCCATGCAAGTCCATCACGTCGCACAGCTGGACCGGGACGTGGCTGACGAAGTCACCAAATGGCTGAAATACCTCAAAGGCCAGGTCACGAGCGTGCAGTTCCTCACCACCACGATTCCCGACCCCAAGGAGCCGGAGAAGTGGCGGGTGCAGTACGAGGCCTACATCACCTACCAGCGCTAGCGGCGCTATCCACATAGAGCATGACGGGACTGTCAGGGGGACCGCCAGTTTCCTAGCGTGGTGGATATGTCACGCCGGACCGCTGGAGCCGCAGCCAGCACTCCGCCGCGCGTTGGCGAAGGGCGCGAATCTGATCGGGGGACTTCGTCCGCCCGGGGAAGTACCGCGGGGACGCGGGCGGCCAGGAGACTGGCGGCCTCACTCGGGCCGCCCGCCACGTCCGGCCACCCTGACGGGGACGAAACATCCGGTCGGCGCGCGGGCAGCGGTGCCGCGGGGTTGCTGGAGCCGGGGACTCCGGGTGGCTTTGTTTACGGCAGGCAGGCAGGTTCGGGCGGGTCAACGCCCTCGAGCGAAGCGGCGGAACCACGCTTGCGGTGGCGCCTGGGTATCCGTGCGGCGGTGCTGGTGGGTGTTTTTTCGCTGATTGCCGGGGCCTTGCTCTGGTGGCAGGTCGCTGCCAACGGCCCTGTTGTCATGCCGCTTAGTCCAGCAACCCAGGACCAGGCCGGAGCATCCGCCGGCAGCCAGACTGACCAGGGGAGTGCTGGCCCGGACAATGACGGCCGGCCCGGTGGCAGCCTGGGCAGCGGGTCGGATCGGGACGTCGTGGTGCACATTGCCGGGGCGGTGAAGAAAACCGGAGTGGTCCGGCTTCCGCGTGGAAGCCGCGTACATGACGGCATCAACGCGGCTGGAGGTGCCAGCCCGGAGGCCGACCTTGATCGCCTTAACCTCGCCTCTGCTTTGGAAGACGGCCAGAAGATTTACGTGCCGCGCCGCGGGGAGGCGGTGCCGGCTGAGTCGCCGGCCGGGCCGTCAGCAGCTGGACCGGCACCGGCAGACGGCTCTGGACCGGGCAGCACTTCGGGTGGCACGTCCGGCGCTGGAAGCGGCACTGAGTCCGGGGCAGCGGGCGGCGGCTCGGGAGCCAAAATCAACCTCAACACGGCCACCGCCGAGCAGCTCGCCGGGTTGCCGAAGGTTGGCCCGGTGCTGGCACAGAGAATCGTCGATTGGCGCACGCAGCAGGGCCCCTTTAAATCGCCGGAGGAACTGGACGCAGTTGATGGCGTCGGCCCCAAAATGCTGGAAACGCTGCTGCCCTTGGTGACCATCTGACATGGACGGCAGGAACGGACGAGCACCCAGCCGGTGGCACCGCTATGTCCAGGCGGCCGTGGACTACCCGCGGGCCGATCCGCCGGCTAGTGACTTTGGTCGGGTTGATTCTTCATCGGGCCACCCCGCCCCTGCCCCGTCGATCGCCCCGCACCCCCGGTCCCGTCCCGGGCCCGCGAGAACGGTCGGCCATAAGATTCATGCCGACCTCCGCCGTCGTTTGCTGCCCGAGGAACAGGCCACGGCTGGAGGCGAACAGAACCGCCGCCGGACGGACCTCCGGCTTGCCCCTGCCACACTGCTGGTCTGGGCAGCCACCGTCGCGGGGCCCCGGCTGACGCCGGATCTGCTTCTGCTTGTCTGGAGCGGACTTGCGGCTTCCGCCGCGGTGCTGCTGGCCATGGTCCTGCGAAGGAAGAGAGCAGGTGGCTACTGGCGGCGGTCGTTCCTGGCTACGCTGACCGCGGCACTCATGCTTGCCGCAGCATCGACCGCACATTCGGCAGTGTCATCGGCGCAGCGTTCGGACGAACACCTGGCGGGGCTGATAGCGGGGCGGGCACCGGTCGTGGCGGAGGCTGAGTTGACGGGGCCGCCGCGTGTCCTGAAGACGCCGGGCCCGTCCGGCCGAGCCGAACGCTGGGCGGTGACGGCGGTGCTCCGGTCGCTGACGTCGGGAGGCCGCGTGGCGCGGGCGCGCCTGCCGGTGGTCATCATCGGCGGGCTGGAGTGGCAAGATGCCGGCACCGGCCAGCTGATCCGGGTCACCGGAAAGCTCCGGCCCGCGGATGCAGGCAGGGTGGAGTCGGCGATGCTGACTGCGTCATCGCCTCCAGTCCGGCTGGCAGCAGCGCAGGATTGGCAGCGGGCCCCGGCTGCCCTGGGGAAGCGGTTTGCCTCCGCCTCGGCCTGGCTTCCCCCCGATGCCCGTGGCCTGCTTCCCGGCATGGTCACCGGCGACACCGGCGGATTGAACGAGGCATTGGAAACGGCCATGAAAACCGTGGGCCTGACGCACCTCACCGCCGTGTCCGGGGCAAACTGCAGCCTCATTCTTGGTGCCCTGCTGCTGGTGGCACGTTCCCTGCGCCTGGGGAGGATCCCGGCCGCGGCGGCGGCCCTGGCGGGCCTTGGTTTGTTCGTGCTCATGGTGGGACCCGATGCCAGCGTGCTCCGGGCCTCGCTGATGGGCGCGGTTGCCGTGGCATCCCTGGCTGGCGGCCGGGCCGGCAGGGGCCTGAGCTTCCTCTGCCTCGCCGTGATTGCCCTGCTGCTGGTGGAACCCGGGCTGGGGGTGAGCTTCGGGTTCCTGCTTTCAGTCCTGGCCACGCTGGGCATCATTGTGCTGGGACGCGGGATCATGGGCTGGTTTCCATCGAAAGTGCCGCGCTGGGCGGCTGCCGCTGTCGCTGTTCCGCTGTCGGCCCAGGTGCTGTGCGGGCCTGTCATCGTGCTGCTGCAGCCGCAGTTTGCCACGTATTCGTTGCTGGCCAACGTGCTGGTGGCCCCTCTCGTAGCCCCTGTCACCATCCTCGGTACCGCTGCCGTAGCCATCCTGCCCCTCCTCCCGTGGCTGGCGGCCGTGCTGATAGGTGTCGCCGGCTTCTTTGCCGGGGCCGTGGCTTCCGTCGCACGCTTCACGGCCGGGCTTCCAGGCGCCGCACCGCCCTGGCCGGAGGGAGTGTTCGGCCTGCTGACCATGCTGCTGTTCTCCGTGCTCACGATGCTCGTGCTGTGGCTGGGCGTCCATCCTGGCAGGAGCATCAAACTCGTCCTTGAAGCCCACGCCCGCACAGTTCGCGCCCTTGACCTGCTGCCGGAGCGCCGGCTCCGCCGCGCCGGACCCGGGGGCCGTGGGAGACTTAGAGTCTGCAATCTGAACTCCGGGAGGAATCACCAGTGGCCGCTGCCCAGCAACGACCGAAGACGCCCGCAGCAAATTCGGCGTCCTGGCGGGACGTGACCCCTGCGGCGGTCGTCCTGATCACGGGCCCCGAGGAGTACCTCGGCATCCGGGCGATGGACCGCGTCCGCCAACAGGTACGCGCCGCAGCTCCCGACGTGGAAGTCACCCGGTTAAGTGCCGGCACCTATGAGGCCGGGGCGCTGGCCATGAACGTCAGCCCCTCGCTGTTCGGCGAGAGCAAGCTGATCGAGGTGGACGGCCTCGAAGCGATGAACGATGCCTTCCTGGCAGACGGGCTGACCTATCTCAAGCAGGTGGAGCAGGACGCTGTCCTCGTGCTGCGGCACGGTGGCGGAACCCGTGGCAAAAAGCTCATCGACGCCGTGAAGGCCGGCGGCTGGCCGACCGTTGACTGCCAGCCGCTGAAGAAGGATGCGGAGAAGACCGCCTTCGTGACCGCTGAGTTCAAGGCCGCGGGCCGGCGGATCACGCCCGATGCAGTTCAGTCACTCGTCAACGCGGTGGGCGCCAACCTGTCGGAACTCGCGGCGGCCTGCAGCCAGCTGGTGGCCGACGCCTCGACCGCCGTCGACGCCGACATGGTTGACCGGTACTACGGCGGAAGGATCGAGGCGACGGCTTTTAAGGTGGCCGACGCCGCCATGGCCGGGAACGGTTCCCTCGCCCTGTCCACCCTCCGGCATGCGCTGGCCACGGGCGCCGATCCCGTGCCACTGGTCGCGGCGTTGGCGGCCAAGCTGCGGACTGTGGCAAAGGTGGCCGGCGCCAAAGGTTCGTCGGCGCAAATCGCCAAACAACTGGGCATGCAGCCGTGGCTCGTGGAACAGGCGCAGCGGGACGTCCGCAGGTGGACGCCGGAAGGCCTGGCCCGCTCCATCCAGGTCACGGCGGAGGCCGACGCGCAGGTCAAGGGCCTTTCCCGTGACCCTGTTTACGCCGTCGAGCACGCAGTGACCGTCATCGCGTCCGCCGCCCGCGGCCGTTAGCCCGGGCGGCTGGACGCTGGCTCGCTGCCGGGCCCGCCGCTGTGCCATGAAGTACGTTTGTGTGCCCGCCCACGGCGGGTCCGCCGTCGTAAGTTAAAAGAGAAGTGGCCGGCACCAATGGTGCCGGCCACAAGCATCAGTTCAGATGAACTGGAAAACCTTAGAGTGCGTTGACCTTCTTGGAGATCGCCGACTTGCGGTTTGCAGCGTTGTTCTTGTGCAGAACACCCTTGCTGACAGCCTTGTCCAGCTTACGGCTGGCAGAAACGAGCGCAGTAGTAGCAGCTTCCTTGTCAGCGGACTCAACGGCGGTGTTGACGGCGCGGATGGCCGTCTTCAGCTCGGACTTGACTGCGTTGTTGCGCAGACGAGCCTTCTCGTTGGTCAGGATGCGCTTCTTCTGGGACTTGATATTTGCCACGTGTGAACTCTCTTTGTAATGCGGAAATGGTCTAGAGGGCTTTCAAGCTGGCCTTGACTGAGCGGCGTGGGGATACCTATGGCGGCCAGCCATCAGTGACCGTCGACCTGCACGGACACACAGCTAAAAATATTAGCAGGTCGGAGCCGTTTGTGGCCATTCAGGCCGGGGACGGCGCGCCGTCATCATTTCCAGCCGCGCAGGCGCCGCAACTCGTCCGCCACCAGCCTAAACGTCTTCCCGTCCAGCACAGATCCCTCGCGCCTGATGTCGGCCGGGTGGATCTGCAGGACGCGGTCCAGCTTCACCTCGCTGGGGCGGCCCTTTCTGTCCCACGGTCCGGTGCCGACATCCACATGGCTGAACCGGGCGCGCGGGTGCCCGTCGTGGTCCTTGCTGGTCAGCATCAGGCCCAGCAGATACCTCCCGTGGCTGCCGACCAGCAGGACCGGGCGGTCCTTGCCGCGTGAGTGGTCCTCTTCGAAGGGAACCCACGTCCACACGATCTCGCCGGGGTCCGGGCGGCCGTCGGGGGAGGGGGAGTACCGCAGCGTCGCCGTGCCGGTGAAGTCACCCGGGTACCTCCCGGTGACCCCGCCGGCGGGCCGCGTCGGGCTGCCGGACCTGCCCCGGACAGGCTTGCGGGCCGGCTGTCCCGGCACGCCCAGGAAGCGGAGCGCTGCGCGGACGGCGCCGCTGATGGAGGAGAAGTTCAAAGCCATGCCGGCCACCCTACCTGCGCCGCCTTCACAGCTGCCCAACCCAAAGCCGCCGGACAAAAGCGGCCGTCCCGGGGTGCCCGGGCAAAATGTACTGTCATCGCCCCGGACGTGGGAGACTAGAGGTTCAGATATGCGGCCGGCAGCAGGATGGCCAGAGTTCAGCCTGAACAACGCCGCGGAAATGCCAACAGTAAGGACCCTGCGTGTCTCCCATGGCCCGCACCGCCCCGGTGCCCGCCGCGACAGATCCGGCCATTATTCGGAATTTCTGCATCATCGCGCACATTGACCACGGTAAGTCCACCCTGGCCGACCGCATGCTGCAGTTCACCGGCGTCGTGCAGCAGCGCGACATGAAGGCCCAGTACCTGGACCGCATGGACATCGAGCGCGAACGCGGCATCACCATCAAGTCCCAGGCCGTGCGCATGCCCTGGGAGCTCGACGGTGTGAGCTACGCCCTGAACATGATCGACACCCCGGGCCACGTGGACTTCACCTATGAGGTGTCCCGTTCGCTCGCCGCCTGTGAGGGCGCCATTCTGCTGGTCGACGCTGCGCAGGGCATCGAGGCCCAGACGCTCGCCAACCTGTACCTGGCGATGGAAAACGACCTCACCATCATCCCGGTCCTCAACAAGATCGACCTGCCCGCAGCCCAGCCGGAGAAGTACGCGGCCGAACTCGCGGGCCTGATCGGCGGCGACCCCGAGGACGTCCTGCTGGTATCGGGCAAGACCGGCGTGGGCGTCGAGGCCCTGCTGGACAAGATCGTGCGCGATCTCCCCGCACCTGTCGGTGACCCCGAGGCTCCCGCCCGGGCCATGATCTTCGACTCCGTGTATGACACCTACCGCGGCGTGGTCACCTACGTCCGTGTGGTGGACGGCATGCTCCACCCGCGCGAGCGCATCCAGATGATGTCCACCAAGGCGAGCCACGAGCTCCTGGAAATCGGCGTCAGCGCCCCGGAGCCCACCCCCTCCAAGGGCCTCGGTGTCGGTGAGGTGGGGTACCTCATCACCGGCGTGAAGGACGTCCGGCAGTCCAAGGTGGGCGACACCGTCACCAACCTGGCCAAGCCCGCCGCCGAATCGCTGGGCGGCTACGAGGACCCCAAGCCCATGGTGTTCTCCGGTCTCTACCCCCTGGACGGCACCGACTACCCGGTGCTCCGCGACGCTCTGGACAAGCTCAAGCTCAACGACGCTGCCCTGATCTACGAGCCGGAAACCTCCGCCGCACTCGGCTTCGGCTTCCGCGTGGGCTTCCTCGGCCTGCTGCACCTTGAAATCGTCCGTGAGCGGCTCGAGCGCGAGTTCAACCTGGACCTGATCTCCACCGCGCCGAACGTGGTTTACGAGGTGACGCTGGAGGACAAGAGCCACGTCACCGTGACCAACCCCAGCGAGTTCCCCGCGGGCAAGATCAAGGAGGTCCAGGAGCCCATGGTGGCCGCCACCATCCTGGCCCCCAACGAATTCGTGGGCGCCATCATGGAACTCTGCCAGGGCCGCCGCGGCCAGATGCGGGGCATGGACTACCTCTCCGAGGACCGCGTGGAACTCCGCTACTGGATCCCGCTGGCCGAGATCGTCTTTGACTTCTTCGACCTGCTTAAGTCCAAGACGCGCGGCTACGCCTCACTGGACTGGAAGGCCGACGGCGAACAGGTCGCCGACCTGGTCAAGGTGGACATCCTGCTCCAGGGCGAACAGGTGGACGCCTTCAGCGCCATCACCCACAAGGACAAGGCCTACGCCTACGGCGTGATGATGACCGGCAAGCTCCGCGAACTCATTCCGCGGCAGCAGTTCGAGGTGCCGATCCAGGCCGCCATCGGGTCCCGGATCATCGCCCGTGAATCCATCCGCGCCATCCGCAAGGACGTTCTGGCCAAGTGCTACGGCGGTGACATCTCCCGTAAGCGCAAGCTGCTGGAAAAGCAGAAGGAAGGCAAGAAGCGCATGAAGATGGTGGGGCGCGTCGAAGTGCCCCAGGAAGCCTTCATCGCCGCCCTCACCACCGACGACTCCTCCAAGGACAAGGCCAAGAAGTAGTGATGACCGTGGCCGTAAGCTCCGGAGGCCGCGCCCATGCCTAGCGTTCTTCCCCTGGGCGACCCCGCGCCGTCGGACGGCCTGCTGCCGCCGCAGGCGCTGGAGGGTGCAGCTGACCGGGCCTTCGGGCTTTATGTGCACATCCCGTTCTGTGCGGTGCGCTGCGGCTACTGCGACTTCAACACGTATACCGCCACCGAGCTCGGCGGCGGCGCGTCGAAGGATGCCTACGCCTCCACCGCCATCTCTGAAGTGGACTTTGCCGCCGGGGTGCTGGAACAGTCGGGGCTGCCGGCCCGGAAGCTGAGCACTGTGTTCTTCGGCGGGGGCACGCCCACGCTGCTCCCTGCCGGGGACCTGGCGCGAATCCTCCGTGCCGCCATCGACAGGTGGGGGATCGAACCCAACGCCGAGGTGACCACGGAGGCCAATCCGGACTCGGTTACGCCCGAATCCCTGCAGCTGCTCGCCGACGCGGGCTTTACCCGCGTCTCCTTCGGCATGCAGTCCGCCGTGCCGCACGTGCTGAAGGTCCTGGACCGGACCCACACCCCGAGCCGCGTGCCGCTCGTGGTGCAGTGGGCCCGCGACGCCGGCCTGGCAGTCAGCCTGGACCTGATCTACGGAACGCCTGGCGAGTCAATGGAGGACTGGCGCTTCTCGCTGGAGACCGCGCTGTCCTACAAGCCGGACCACATCAGCGCCTACGCGCTGATCGTTGAGGACGGCACCAAGCTCGCCGCCCAGATCCGCCGTGGGGAAGTCCCGGGAATCGACGACGACGACCACGCCGACAAGTACGAACTCGCCGACAAGATGATCACCGACGCCGGCCTGCACTGGTACGAGGTCAGCAACTGGTCCGCGACGCCGGACCAGGCTTGCCGCCACAACCTCGCCTACTGGCGCGGGGACGACTGGTGGGGCATTGGCCCGGGGGCCCACTCGCATGTGGGCGGTGTGCGCTGGTGGAACGTCAAGCACCCCACCGCCTACGCCGGGCGGCTGGGGTCAGGCGTCTCCCCGGCGGCCGGCCGGGAGACGCTCGACGCCGAAACGCGAAGCGTCGAAAAGGTCATGCTGGAAGCCCGGCTGTCCTCGGGGCTTGAGACCGCCGCCCTCTCGCCGTCCGGAAGGAAGGCCCTGGCCGGACTGATCGCCGACGGCCTCGTGGTTCCCGGGCAGGTCTTCAGGGGCCGCCTCGTCCTCACGCTGAAGGGCCGGCTCTTGGCGGACGCCGTGGTCCGCAGGATCCTGCCCGACTAAATGGGCCCACGCCCGCAGGGTTCCCTGGCCGAGCGCTTGCAAGGTTGGGGGCGGGTTTGGGCCCACGCTCGCAGGGTTCCCTGGCCGAGCGCTTGCAAGGTTGGGGGCGGGTTTGGGCCCACGCTCGCAGGGTTCCCTGGCCGAGCTTGCGAGGCTAGGGGGCGAGTGGGGACTACTTAATCCAACGCAGGTTGTACTGGTACCGGTGCGGCTGGCCCTTGTTGACGTGGACGCCGGCGGACACCGCGAAGCAGGTGAGCGCGATCCAGATCAGCGTGGCCAGGACGGCAAACAGGTTTCCGACGACGGGAAGCAGCACGAGGAGATTAGCCACGAAGGCCGCGATGGTCGGCGGCAGGGTGAAGTTGAGGGCTTCCTTGGACTCCTGCGCGGTGAAGGGGCCGCGGTCGCGGAAGATGAGGTAGATCAGCAGCGCCGGGACACAGCCGAGGATGCCGCCGAAGTGCGCCAGGGTGGCCCACTGCCGGTCCTCGCTGGCGGTCAGCGGAAGCGCGTTGGCCGGTACGCCATGGTACTGGGGCAGGTCCTGGCCGGACTGTGTGTCCCTGCGGTCGCGAGCGTCTTCTGCCACGGTGTCTTCCTTTAGCTTGCGTTGGTGCGATCGTGCTTTGGTGCTGCGGTGCTGCGGTGCGGCGCCGGGGGCCGCGGTGCGGTGACGCCGTACCAAGGATACCGGGCCGTAGGGGTAATCGCGGCTCAACGCTGAAACCACGGAAAGTAGCGGCGTGAACCGTGGCCGTGGGGACTAGGGGACGGTCAGGAAATCAATGACCTCTTCGACCCGGCCCAGCAGGGCGGGCTCGAGATCGGCGTAGGTGCGGACGGCGCCGAGGAGTTTCTGCCAGCCGAGGCCGATATCCTCTTTGGTTTCGTGCGGCCAGCCGAAGGCAGTGAGAATCCCGGTTTTCCAGTCCGTCCCGCGCGGCACCACCGGCCACTGCGGAATCCCCAGCACCGACGGCCGGATCGCCTGCCAGACGTCGACATACGGGTGGCCCACGATCAGCACGTTTCCGGCAGCGCCGGGGGAGGCCATCACCGCGTCCGCGATCCTGGATTCCTTGGAGTCGGGAACCAGATGGTCCACCAGGACGCCCAGCCTGCGGCCGGGACCGGGGCGGAAGGAAGCCACCGCCGCCGCCAGGTCATCGATGCCGTGCAGCGGCTCGACGACGATGCCCTCCACCCGGAGGTCGTCACCCCAGACTTTTTCCACGAGTTCGGCATCGTGCTTGCCCTCAACCCAGATGCGGCTGGCCTTGGCCACTTGGGCGCGCTGCCCTTCCACGCGCACAGAACCTGACGCTGTTCGTGCGGACGTTCCTGCGCCTGCGGGCTTCGCCTTGGGGGCCGGCGGCATCAGGCGGATCGGCTGTCCCTCCAGGAGGAATCCGAAGCCAAGCTTGAAGGACCGGGACTTGCCGCGGCGGTCTTCGAGCGCCACCACGTGCATGCCGCCGGACTTTTCCACCCGGGTCACTGCTCCCACCCAGCCGGACTGGGCATCCTCGAGCACCATGCCACGTTCCACCGGCACCTCGGGCAGGCTCTTCCTGGCGGGCGCTGCCATCTCCTGCGGGCCCCAGTTCTGGTACTGCATTCGTTCACCGCTTCGCATTAGGAATTTGCACAGGTAGGAGCCGCCCCGGCGGCGGGGATGCCCCCGGGGGACAGGCGCCCGGAATTTCGCCCGGAGCGGTACCAATGCTAACAACGCGGCGACTCATATTAGACTTGTTAGCACTTAGGCATGTCGAGTGCTAACCACAGCGTTTCCGGGCGGGAATCATGCCCGGCACGGTTAAGGCCAGAAGGAGGTGGACTGTGAGCGAACCACGGAAGCTTGAGGTGCTGCGCGCCATCGTGGAGGACTATGTCCATTCCCGCGAGCCCGTCGGTTCCAAGGCGCTGGTGGAGCGGCACCACCTTGGCGTTTCCAGCGCCACCATCCGCAACGACATGGCGGCGTTGGAGGACGAGGGCCTCATTACGGCCCCGCACACCAGCGCAGGCAGGATTCCCACCGACAAGGGCTACCGGCTGTTCGTCGACCAGATCTCGGCGGTCAAGCCGCTCTCCCCGGCGGAGAAACGCGCCATCCAGACACTGCTGGAGGGGTCAGAGGACCTCGACGACGTCCTGGACCGCACGGCCCGGCTTCTGTCCCAGCTGACCAACCAGGTCGCCGTCGTGCAGTACCCCCACCTGAGCCGTGCCGTGGTGCGGCACATCGAATTCGTGCTGCTGGCGCCGCGCAAGGTGCTGATCGTGCTGATTGCCGACTCCGGCAAGGTCGACCAGCGCGTCGTCGACGCCGGGCAGGATCTGTCGGACGACACTCTCGCCGCCCTGCGCACCCGGTTCCTCACCGGTGTCGCGGGAACACCGGTGGCCATCCTGCCCCAGCACCTGGCCGCCGTCGTGGCCGGCTGCACGCCCGCCGAACGTCCGGCTGCGGTTGCGCTCGGCAAGGGGCTGGAAGGCCTCGCGCACAACAGCCGGGAAGACCGCATGGTCATGGCCGGAACGGCCAACCTCGCGCGGTCCAACGTGGACTTCCCCCTCAGCATCGGCCCAGTCCTTGAGGCCCTCGAGGAGCAGGTGGTGATGCTGCGGCTCCTGAGCGACATGGCCCAGGACCCGAGGGGAGTGGCCGTCAGCATCGGCCGCGAAAACCCCTACGACGGGCTGGCCGAGGCGTCCGTGGTTGCCACCGGCTACGGCCCGGACGCCAGCGCCAAGGTGGGCATCCTCGGCCCCACCCGGATGGACTACCCCACCACCATGGCCGCCGTCCGCGCGGTGGCCCGCTACCTTTCGAGGATCCTGGGACCGTGACCGCACGCCCCGCACATCCTCTGACCACAGGCAGTACAACCAGGAAGAGATACGAACTTTGAGCAGCCACTACGACGTTCTTGGAGTCTCCCCGGAAGCCACCGGCGAAGAGATCAAAAAGGCCTACCGCAAGCTGGCCCGCTCGCTTCACCCGGACGTCAACCCGGGCGAAGACGCCGCGGAACGGTTCAAGGCCGTAACCCACGCCTACGAGGTGCTGTCCGACCCGCAGAAGCGCCGCGTCTACGACACCACCGGCAATGAAAACGGCACCGACAACGGCTTCGGCGGCGGCTACGCCGGGCAGGGCTTCGCGTTCCAGGACATTTTCGACACCTTCTTCGGTGCCGGCGGCACCTCCGGACCCGCCTCCCGGGTCCGCCGCGGCCAGGACGCGCTGATCAGTGTCCGGATCGACCTGCGCGACGCCGTCTTCGGCGTCAACAAGAAGCTGGAAGTGGACACGGCCGTCACCTGCCCCACCTGTGAAGGCTCCTGCTGCCAGCCGGGCACGCACCCGGAACGCTGCGACATCTGCGGCGGCAGCGGCCAGGTGCAGCGGGCCGTCCGCTCCATCCTGGGCCAGGTCATGACCGCCGCTCCCTGTGGTTCGTGCGAGGGCTTCGGCACGGTCATCAAGGACCCCTGCAACGAGTGCAGCGGCCAGGGCCGCATCCGCAGCCGCCGCTCCCTGACCATCAAGGTCCCCGCGGGCGTGGCCACCGGCACGCGGATCCAGCTCTCCGGGCAGGGCGAGGCCGGCCCCGCGGGCGGGCCGTCCGGCGACCTGTATGTGGAAATCCGGGTCAACAACGACTCCACTTACGTCCGCGAGGGCGACGACCTCCACGCGACCCTGAACATTCCCATGACCGCTGCGGCCCTTGGCACGGAACTGAGCCTGGAAACCTTTGACGGCAAGCAGGAGATCGACGTCAAGGCGGGAACCCAGTCCGGCGAGATCATCACCCTCCGCGGGCTCGGCGTGACCCACCTGCGGGGCTACGGCCGCGGCGACCTCAAGGTCCACCTGCAGGTGGAAACGCCGTCCAAGCTCGACCCCGCGCAGGAGGACCTGCTCCGGCAGCTGGCCAAGCTCCGCGGCGAGCAGTTCTCCGAGGGCAAGCTCGCGGCCAGCGGCGGCGTCTTCGCCAAGCTGCGGGACCGCCTCGGTAACCTGTAGCGGTGAGCAACCCCGTATTCTTCACCCCGGCCGGTGCGCTGGACACGGCCGTTCCGGGTTCCCTGTTCGTTCTCGACGGCGCAGAGGCCCGGCACGCGGTCACCGTCAAGCGGCTGGCGGTGGGAGAACAGGTTGACATTGCCGACGGCGCCGGCCGGCGCATCACCGGAACGGTGACGGAAGCAGCCCCCGCCGAACTGACGGTCGAATGCGCTTCCGTCACCACCGAGCAGCGGCCGGATGTCCGCCTGGTCCTGGTGCAGGCCCTGGCCAAGGGGGACCGGGATGAACTGGCGATTGAAACCGCCACCGAACTCGGCATCGACGCGGTGATCCCGTGGCAGTCGGAACGTTCGATCGTGAGGTGGAAGGGCGACCGGGCCACCAAAGCCCACGGCAAATGGCAGTCCGCCGTGACGGCGGCGGCCAAACAGGCACGGCGGGCCTGGATCCCCGAGGTGCGTCCCGCCGTCGACACCCAGGCCCTGGCTAAGCAGGTGGCAGAAGCCGGCCTCGCCGTGATTCTGCACGAAGACGCGGTCACGCCGCTGCGGCGCGTCCTCGGGAACTGGGCGGGGGAGCGCCAGGAGGCGGCGGCCCCCAGCGAAATACTCCTCATCGTGGGCCCCGAAGGGGGCATCAGTCCCCGCGAGGTCACCCGGCTGTGCAGCGCTGGTGCGGTCACGGCGCTGCTGGGACCGCACGTTCTGCGGTCATCGACGGCGGGTCCGGCCGGCGTCGTTGTGGCCAGCGACGTCTTGGGACGCTGGTAGCCGGGTCCGTCTGCGCAACCGGGTAGCGCAGCGGCCGCAGAATCGCGTAGGGACTACTCGTGTGCGACGGGCCGGTCCGGGTGTTGACTGGTTTCAGGCCGGCGGCGTCGAGTGCCTTTGAGACCGGGCATCTCCCCCCAGTCGCCGCCGGCCCTCATCGGCAGGCAGCTGTGGCCGCCAACATTTGGATTGACCGGAACCACAGTTGAACGTGCGCCCGAATGCAGGCCGTTCTCAAATGAAGGGGTAGACCGGAAACACATCGGCAGCCCCCGCCAGCGAAGCCGGAGGCGCATCAGGATGCCCGGATGCCGGAGGGCCGCTGTCGGAATCGGACAGTTCGAAGCCGGCAAGCGGAGCCCGCTTGTCCTCCACGGAATTGCTGTTCGTCACGGCCACTTTCACCTCCTGGTGCGGTCTTCGACCATTCTGACCGGCGCCGATCAAGGGCAGATCGGGCTTGGCTCAAGGTTCGATCAAGAAAACGCCCGACGGCGGAGGCAGAGTTGGGTGCCCGGCGACGCCGGAATCGGGGTCCGCAAATCGTGCGGCGGAAATCCGCTAGCGGACGGTGAAGCCCCGCGAGTCGACGTTCAGTTCGTCCTCCGGCCGGCCGGGGTCGATCTGGGAGACGCGCACCTCATAGTTGCCGGGGGCAAGATTGACCGTGATGCCAAAGACTCCGGAGGCTGCCGGATCCGCTGCCGCCCGGGCTTCGCCCGTCAGGTAGCTTTCCTTGTCGCCGTTCTCCTGGACCTTGAGGATGCGCCAGTGCAGTTTGCCGTTGGGGACTGTGCTTCGCCCGGAAATCTTGACCCGGCCGTCACCGACCTCGGTGCCTTGCTGCGGATCGATGATCCACACCGGCGCCACCATTCCGGCGCTGCGGGACGTCGGCGCGCCAAGCTTGACGTGCTTGAAGGCCAGGTAGTCGGTGTGCCCGTCCACCAGGATCACCACTTCAATCTGCTGGCCGGCATCGATCAGCCCCGAGCTGGCGCCGGCGGCCGTCGCCGTATAGACGAGCTGCTGGATGGCACGCTGGGCCATGTCCGCGTCAAGGTTGCTGTTGAAGGCGTCAGCGGAAACGTCCACGGTAATGACGTTGGTGCCGGAGATCGACGTCGCGAGATTCTTGGGGTTCTGCCACGGCGTGAAGAAGTCCGGGTCCAGCGGTGTCTCCGACATCATGGCCCGCAGGGCGCGCGTAATGGGGTTCTCATCGTCCGGCACGTCCCGGAACTCGCGGTACAGGAAGACGTTGCTGTTGCTCCGCCCGATCCAGTAGACCGGCGCCTTGTTGGACGACTGCGTTGTTTCCAGCGGCGCGCTCGTGGTGGGAACACCGTTCCCGTTCGTGCCGGCGGCCCTGCGTGATGAGGACGTCGGAGAGTTGGCGGAAGTCACCGTGGGGTCGGGATCGGCGATGCAGCCGGACAGCAGCAGGGCAGCCGGAAGCAGCGCGGACAGCACGGCGGAGCGCATCCGCGGTACTTTCCGGCCCGGAGTTCCTGGCTGACTGATGCTGGTGATCCCTTCAAAACGAGCACTTGCGTTCGGGCGCGCCGGACCTTCCCGGCGAGCTCCTTTTCCAGCATTACACGACACTTTGGGGCACCGCGTGCCTTTCGCGGCAGGCGGCCGAACTGCAACGGGAACGATATGAGGCCGATACAAAGTTGATATCTAATTGCGGGAACGCGTTACGGAATCGCGGTCCGCCGTGACCTTCCTGACGCGGCAGGCCGGAGCGTCCACTGGCGTAAGATGTAAGGACGCAAACGAGTTATATTCCGAACTGGAGGGAACCGAAGGCCCGAGGGCCGGCACCATGACTGAATCAGCAAACGGAAAGCGCCGCCTCAACACGGGGGACCGCACCACGGGTGAATTCCCCCATACTCTCCCCGGTGTCCGGACGGAGGTGGTCATCTTCGATAACTCTGATCAAATGGTGCAGTCGTTGGGCAGCCACGACGAAGCCCTCCGCTTTATCGAGGACCAGTTCCCGGCCGTCAGCTTCCACGTCCGCGGCAACGAACTCTCCATCAACGGCCCGTCGGCCGATGTCCCGCGGATCATGCGCCTGCTCAACGAGGTCCGGGGTCTCGTGGCCCGCGGCACCGTCATCACTCCGGCTGTCCTTCAGCAGCTGGTGTCCATGCTCCGGAGCCAGTCGCTGCAGAACCCGGTGGAGGTCCTGACCCACGACATCCTCTCCAGCCGCGGCAAGACCATCCGGCCCAAGACGCTGAACCAGAAGAACTATGTGGACGCGATCGACTCCAACACAGTGATCTTCGGGATTGGCCCTGCCGGCACCGGCAAGACGTACCTGGCGGTGGCCAAGGCGGTGCAGGCGCTGCAGCAGAAGGAAGTCAGCCGGATCATCCTTACCCGTCCCGCTGTTGAAGCCGGCGAACGTCTCGGGTTCCTGCCCGGCACGCTCAGCGACAAGATCGACCCCTACCTGCGGCCGCTGTACGACGCGCTGCACGACATGATGGACCCGGAGTCGATTCCCCGCCTGATGGCCGCCGGCACCATTGAAGTTGCGCCGCTCGCCTATATGAGGGGCCGGACGCTGAATGACGCCTTCATCATCCTGGACGAGGCGCAGAACACCACGCCGGAACAGATGAAGATGTTCCTGACCCGCCTCGGCTTCGGCTCCAAGATGGTGGTCACCGGCGACGTCACCCAGGTGGACCTGCCCTTCGGGACCCGCTCAGGCCTGCGCATCGTCGAGGAGATCCTCACCGGAATCGATGACGTCAGCTTCTCCGTACTGGACGCCGCCGACGTCGTCCGCCACCGCCTGGTGGGGGACATCGTCAACGCCTACAGCATCTGGGACGAAGCACAACGCAACCGGGTCAAGCATTCCGTTCCCCGGGAACGACGGGAGAGCACGCATGAGCATCGAAGTTAACAACGAATCCGGCGTCCAGGTGGACGAGGCGCGGCTGGTGGCGCTGGCACGCTTCATCTTCGAGCAGCTGTACATCCATCCGCAGGCGGAACTGTCCATCCTGCTCGTGGATGAGCCCGCGATGGAAAAGCTGCACATCGAACTCATGGACGAGCCCGGCGCCACCGACGTGCTCTCCGTGCCCATGGATGAGCTGACCCCGGGAACCCCGGACAAGCCCACCCCGCAGGGGATGCTCGGCGACATCGCGATCTGCCCGCAGGTGGCCGAGGTCCAGGCACGCAACGCCGGGCACACCATGCAGGACGAGATGCTGCTGCTGACCACGCACGGAATCCTGCACCTGCTCGGCTATGACCATGCCGAACCCGAGGAGAAGGCAGAAATGTTCGGCCTGCAGCGCGAACTGCTGACGGCATTCACCGGCAAAGAAGCACCGGCCGAGACCACCCAGTGACCTCCCTGCTCCTTGTCTGCATGGCGCTGGCGTTTCTCGGTGCCGCAGCGCTGCTGACTGCTGCCGAGGCGGCTTTCAGCTTCCTTCCGCGGCACGACGCCGAGCAGGTGATCCAGGGAAGCCAGGGCCCGGCCCTGCGGAGAATCCTCGACCAGCCAATGACGCACATGCGCGCCTTGCGCTTCTGGCGGATCTGGTTCGAGTCGGCCTCCGCTGTGGCCGTGGCCGTGCTCTTATACAGCCTGCTGGACAACGTGTGGCTGGCCGGCCTGGCGGCAACGGGCATCATGGCGATTCTCGGGTTTGTGCTGGTGGGGGTCTCACCGCGCCAGCTGGGCCGCGCGCACCCGGCAGCCGTCGCCCAGTATTCGGCGTCACTGGTCCGGTTCCTGGCCTGGGTGCTCGGCCCGATCCCCGCCTGGCTGGTACGGCTGGGCAGTGCCGTCGCCCCGGGTTCGCCCAACGGCGACGACTCCTACTTCAGCGAGGAGGAGTTCCGGGAGCTGGTTGACCGGGCCACCGAATCGGACATGATCGAGGACAACGAGGCCGAGCTCATCCAGTCCGTCTTCGAGTTCGGAGACACCCTGGTCCGTGCCGTCATGGTTCCGCGGACGGACATCCTGACCATTGACGCCGGCTCCAGCCTGCACAGCGCCATGTCACTGTTCCTGCGGTCGGGCTATTCCAGGATCCCGGTCATCGGTGAAAACACCGACCAGATCCTCGGCATCATCTACCTCAAGGACGTGGCTGCCGCGATCCACGGCCTCGACCCGGAGGCCGAGCCGCCGGTGGTGGACGCCCTGGCGCGGGAGGTCCGCTACGTCCCGGACTCCAAGCCGGTCAGCGATCTCCTCCGCGAACTGCAGAAGGAATCCACGCACGTGGCCATCGTCATTGACGAGTACGGCGGGACGGCCGGACTCGTGACGCTGGAGGACCTGATCGAGGAGCTCGTGGGCGAGATCGTGGACGAATACGATTCCGAGAGCGCGGCCGTCGTCGATCTGGGCGACGGCACGTACCGGGTGAGCGCCCGGATGGGAATTGACGACCTCGGCGAGCTGTTCGGCATCGAACTTGACGACGATGAAGTGGACACCGTGGGCGGCCTGATGGCCAAGGCCCTGGGCAGGGTCCCGATCGTGGGCAGCGCCGTGGACCTCGACGGCGTTTCGCTGCGCGCCGAGCGGCTCGAAGGCCGCCGGAACCGTGTCAGCCACATCATCGCGGCCGCTGCACCGAAAGACGCCGTTCCAAACAACACTGACCTTGACGAACTTCTCGACGAGGCCGAACCAATGCAACAGGGAGTTCCACGTGAGCAAGCAGAATAAGGCCGACGGCGGCGAACCGTTCGGCGGGTACCATGCCGGATTCTCGGTGCTGGTGGGCCGGCCCAACGCCGGCAAATCCACCCTCACCAACGCGCTGGTGGGCAAGAAGGTGGCCATCACCTCCGCCAAGCCGCAGACCACGCGGCACACGATCCGCGGGATCGTCCACCGCGAGGACGCCCAGCTGATCCTCGTGGATACCCCCGGCCTGCACCGGCCCCGGACCCTGCTGGGCAAGCGCCTGAACGAACTCGTTGCCGATACGCTCGCGGAAGTCGACGCGATCGGATTCTGCATCCCCGCCAACGAGAAGATCGGCCCCGGCGACAAGTTCATCGCCGCCCAGCTCGCCGCCGTCGGCCGCAAACCGGTGATTGCCCTGGTCACCAAGGCCGACCTGGTGGACAAACAGGCCCTGACGGAGCAGCTGCTGGCGGTCGCCGGGCTCGGCCGGGAAGCGCTGGGCGGGGACGGCTGGAAGGACATCGTTCCGGTCTCGGCCGCGGACGGGTTCCAGGTCAGCACGGTGGCGGACGTCCTGATCAGCCACATGCCGCCGTCGCCCCCGCTCTACCCGGACGGCGAGCTGACCGACGAGCCGGAGGCTGTCATGGTCGCTGAGCTCATCCGCGAGGCGGCGCTGGAGGGCGTGCGCGACGAGCTCCCGCACTCGCTGGCCGTGGTGGTCGAGGAGATCGTGCCGCGCGAGGGCCGGACGGAGGACAACCCGCTGCTTGATGTCCGCGTCAACCTCTACGTGGAGCGGCCCTCGCAGAAGGCGATCATCATCGGCAAGGGCGGCAGCCGCCTGCGGGAGGTGGGCACCAACGCCCGGAAGGGCATTGAGGCACTCCTGGGTACCCGGATCTACCTCGACCTGCACGTCAAGGTGGCCAAGGACTGGCAGCGGGACCCCAAGCAGCTGGTGAAGCTCGGGTTCTGACCCGGGGCCGCCCGGATTCCGGGGCGGTCGCCTGCCCGCCGGGCCGGAGCGCCGGATTTCCGGCGTTTTCCCAGAAACGGCAACTAAAATAAGCCGGATCCCATTTTTTCGAGGAAGGTACACCGTGCGACGCCGCGACAACCGCGCCCAAGGACCGGGCACACCCGCCCGTTCCGAGCCAGCTGCCCGGCACGCCGAGGACGCCCGGCTGGGCGCTGCCCGGCACCTGAATGTCCGCCACATGCCCGCATGGCTGAAGGTGACCACCGCCGTCGTCGCAGTGGTTTTGGCCGGCGGCCTCGCCTTCGCCGGCTACTGGTACTTCAGGCTGCAGTCCAATATCTCCTCGTCGGCACTCGGCGCCGGAAACGGCCGGACCGACACCACGGATGACGCGACCGGGAGGCTGCAGATCCTGATTCTGGGTTCGGACACCCGCGACGGCAAGAACTCGAATTACGGCAGCACCGAGGATTCCACCGGGTACGGCAACTCCGACGTCATGATGCTCATGGATATTTCGGAGGACAACAAGCGGGTCAACGTCATCAGCTTTCCCCGCGACCTGCTCGTGGACATCCCCAAGTGCACCGACCAGAAGACCGGCAAGCAGTACCCGGCGCGCAGCGGCATCATGATCAACGAGGCGATGAAAGAGGCCGGCATCGGCTGTGCCGTGGACACTGTCAACAAGCTGACCGGCATGGAGGTGGACCACTTCATGATGGCCGACTTCAACGCCGTGAAGGAACTGTCGAATGCCGTCGGCGGCGTGGAGGTCTGCATCAGCGACGCCGTCTACGACCCCGACTCGCGGCTGCGGCTGCCGAAGGGCACCTCCCAGGTGCAGGGCGAGCAGGCCCTCGCGTTCCTCCGCACGCGCCACGCGTTCGGCGACGGCGGTGACCTCGGCCGGATCAAGGCGCAGCAGGGATTCCTGTCGTCGCTTACCCGCAAGATCAAGGATGACGGCACGCTCACCAACCCGGCCAAGCTGCTCAACATCGCGGACGTCATCACCAAGAACCTCACCGTCGACGACGGCCTCTCCTCGGTCCCGGCGATGATCACCATCGCCAACCGGCTCAAGACGATCGACGTCGGCAAGGTCGCGTTTGTTGCGATGCCCACCGTCCCTGCCACCAGCGATCCCAACCGGCTCGAGGCCGCGCAGCCGGCCGCCTCGCAGCTGTTCGCCGCGCTGCGGAAGGACGTTGACCTGACCGACCCGGACGGGAAGGAAAGCCCGTCGCCGTCGGCGACGCCCAAGCCTTCCGCGAGCTCCCCTTCGGCCACGCCCAAGCCGACCAAGCCGGCAGCGCCGTATGACAAGGCGTTGCAGCCCGTCACGGTGGCCAACGGAACCGGCGTGGCCACGCGGACACAGGAAATCGTGGACGCCGTCGTCGCCGGCGGCTTCACCCAGGTGGGGCAGCTCGAGGCCGACACCACCGCAAAGACCATGGTCTACTACGGACCCGAGTTCGCAGACGTTGCCGCGGATGTGGCAGCGCTGTTCGGCATCCCGGCCGCCCAGGTGGCGCCGTCGTCCGGCGTCTCGGGTGTGCAGCTGTACCTGGGCACCGACTTCGCGTCCGGGACCAAGTACGGCAAGACCACGGTTCCCAAGGACATCGTCAACCAGACCGCCGGCGACACCGTCTGCCAGCAGGCAAACCCCGAACTGATTGTGCAGTAGCTGCATGTCCAGTAGCTGATTGTGCAGTAGCTGCTCACGCAATAGCTGCTCGTGACAATTGCCTGAACAGCAGGCTGGACACCAAAAAGGCCGGACACAAAAAATGCCGGGCCGCCCGTTACGGGGCGGCCCGGCATTGTTGCGTTACCAGATACTGACGCGCTCCGCCGGGGGCATCCACATGCCGTCCTCCTCCGTGACGCCGAACGCGGCGTGGAAGGAGTCAAGGTTCTTGGCGATGGCGTTGGTGCGGAATTCATTGGGGGAGTGCGGGTCCGTGGCCAGCCGCCGGATGGCTTCTTCGGTGCGGATCACCTGGCGCCAGCCGGCAGCCCAGGAGGCGAAAAAGCGCTGCTCGCCGGTCAGGCCGTCGATCACCGGAGGCTCCTGGCCGTCGAGGCTGAGGCGGTAGGCCTTGTGCGCAATGGTGAGGCCGCCAAGGTCGCCGATGTTTTCGCCCAGCGTGAGCTTGCCGTTGACGTTGTGGCCCGGCGCAGCGTAGGGGGAGAGTGCGTCGAACTGGTCCACGAGGCGGCCGGTCAGTGCTTCGAAGGCCTTGCGGTCATCCTCGGTCCACCAGTTGCGCAGTTCACCCTTACCGTCGAACTGGGAGCCCTGGTCATCGAAGCCGTGGCCGATCTCATGCCCGATTACGGCCCCGATGCCGCCGTAGTTCACGGCGTCGTCGGCTTCAGCGGTGAAGAAGGGCGGCTGGAGGATGGCGGCCGGAAACACGACCTCATTCAGCATCGGGTGGTAGTAGGCGTTGACCGTCTGTGGCGTCATGAGCCACTTGTTGTGGTCCACCGGCTTGCCCACCTCGTCCAGATGCCGGTCGACGTCGGCATTGTGGGCGCGTTCGACGTTCCCCAGCAGGTCCGCGGGGTCGATCACCACAGCCGAGTAGTCGATCCACTCATCGGGGAAACCGATCTTGGCGCGGAAGGCCCCCAACTTCCGGAGCGCCTCGGCCTTGGTGTCCTCGCCCATCCACTCCAGGCCGCTGATGCTCTCACGGTAGGCCTCGATCAGGTTCCCCACCAGCGTCTGCATGCGGGCTTTATGGCCCTCCGGGAAGTGCCGCGCCACGTAGATCTGGCCCACGGCCTCGCCCAGCGCGGCCTCGACGACGGCTACGCCGCGCTTCCAGCGGTCCTTGTTCCGCGGGGTGCCGCTGATGGTGGTGCCATAGAAGGCAAAGTTCGTGTCGACGAAAGCCGACGACAGGTAGGGGGCTGCCGAGTTGATGATCCGGAGGGCCAGCCATTCCTGCCAGACAGCCAGTGGCTCCGAGGCCAGCAGCGCGGTTGCGCCGGCAAAGAAGTCCGGGGTGCTGACCACGATCTCCTGCCGCTTCTCTGCGGCGATGTCCGCGGCCTCAAACCAGGTGTCCAGCAGGGGGAACAGCTCCCGGGCCTCGTCTGCCGACTTCAGGTTGTAGGTCTTCTGCGGGTTCCGGAGCGTGACGTTGTCCCAGTGGTGCGAAGCCAGGGCGGTTTCCAGTGCCACCACCCGGGATGCGGCTTCTTCCGGATCAGCTACGCCGGCCAGGCCGAACATGGTGCCCACATACTCCCGGTAGGACTGCACCACCGGGGCAAATTTTTCCTCGCGGTAGTAGGACTCGTCGGGCAGCCCCAGGCCGCCCTGGCCCGTGTAGAGGAGAACGCGATCGGGATTTCCGGCGTCGGGTGCCGGGTAGATGTAGAAAAGCCCCGACACATCGGCACGGAAGAGCCGGCCGGCCAGCGCGAGCAGCCCGGAAATGCTGGCCGTGGCGAAGACCTCGGCCAGGCGTCCGCGGATGGGGTCCAGCCCTTTGGCCTCGACGGCCGCCTCGTCCATGAAGCTGTTGTAGAGATCGCCGATTTTCCGCTCGATGCCGCTGGCCCCGGCCCCCTTGGCCGCTGCCTCCTCGATGATTTCCCGGACGGCAAGCTCCGAGCCGTCACGCAGGGCGGTGAAGGTGCCTTCCAGCGCGCGGTCGTCGGGGATGGTGGTGTCCTTCAGCCAGGCGCCGTTCACGTGCTGGTAGAGGTCGTCCTGTGGCCTCACGCTGTGGTCGATGTTTGACAGGGCGATCCCCGAAATTGGCACAGGAGCTCCTTCGATGACGGGCTGCTTCCGGCACTTCACCGGCGCAGCGTCTGCATGGTGGACGTTGCTGGAGGTGTTGCCCCTTCATCTTACGCACCCGTGTTACTGTGAAATGGTGCGTGCAGAGCTCCTTCTTCTTAGCTGCCGCGGCGAGGCCTCAGACGCGATCTAGCGCAAGGCCCACCCTCGTCGCGGAGTTTGTGTTGCCCGGCCACCCTTTCACTCAGGAATCACAGAAAAGGCCAGATTAATGCGAAACGCACAGAAGCCCTCCGGTATGCCGATCCACCGCTACATCCCCTTCCAGGACCAGATCAAGGTCGATCTGCCGGACCGGACGTGGCCGGACAAGATCATCACCAAGGCTCCGCGCTGGTGCGCCGTTGACCTGCGTGACGGCAACCAGGCGCTGATCGACCCCATGAGCCCGGCCCGCAAGATGAAGATGTTCGACCTGCTGGTCCGGATGGGCTACAAGGAGATCGAGGTCGGCTTCCCCTCCGCATCGCAGACCGACTTCGACTTCGTCCGGCAGCTGATCGAGGGCAACCACATCCCGGACGACGTCACCATCCAGGTGCTGACCCAGGCCCGTGAACACCTCATCGAACGGACCTACGAGTCGCTGGTGGGCGCCAAGCAGGCCATCGTGCACCTGTACAACTCGACGTCCGTCCTGCAGCGCCGCGTCGTGTTCAACCAGGACGAGGACGGCATCCTGGACATCGCCCTGCAGGGCGCCCGGCTTTGCAAGAAGTACGAGGAGACGCTGGGCGACACCCACATCACGTACGAGTACTCTCCGGAGTCCTTCACCGGCACCGAACTGGAGTACGCGGTCCGCGTCTGCAACGCCGTCGCCGATGTCTTCGAGGCGTCCGCAGACCGCCAGGTGATCATCAACCTGCCTGCCACCGTGGAGATGGCCACTCCCAACGTCTACGCCGACTCCATTGAGTGGATGAGCCGCCACCTGCACCCGCGGGACGGCATCATCCTCTCCCTGCACCCGCACAACGACCGCGGCACCGGTGTGGCCGCGGCAGAGCTGGGCTACCAGGCCGGCGCCGACCGCATCGAGGGCTGCCTCTTCGGCAACGGCGAGCGGACCGGCAACGTGGACCTGGTGACGCTGGGCCTGAACATGTTCGTGCAGGGCGTTGACCCGATGATCGACTTCTCCGACATCGACGATGTCCGGCGCACCGTGGAGTACTGCAACCAGCTGCCGGTGGCAGAACGTGCACCCTACGGCGGTGACCTCGTTTTCACCGCGTTCTCCGGCTCCCACCAGGACGCCATCAAGAAGGGCCTCGAGGCCCTCGAGAAGGATGCGGCGGCTGCCGGCAAGGACGTCAGCGACTTCACCTGGCAGGTGCCGTACCTGCCCGTGGACCCGAAGGACCTCGGCCGCAGCTACGAGGCCGTGATCCGCGTCAACTCCCAGTCCGGCAAGGGCGGCGTGGCCTACCTGCTCAAGAGCGAGCACAGCCTGGACCTGCCGCGGCGTGCGCAGATCGAATTCTCCGGCGTCATCCAGCGCCGCACCGACACCGTGGGCGGCGAGGTCAGCGGCGCCCAGCTGTGGCAGCTGTTCCAGGACGAGTACCTGCCCTCGGCCCAGCCGGAGAACCAGTGGGGCCGCTATTCCCTCGGCTCGGTGAAGACCGAGACCGATGAGGACGGCTCGATGACCCTGCTCGCGTCGCTGGGCGTGGACGGCGCGCACGTCAGCCGCACCGGGACCGGCAACGGCCCCATCGCCGCGCTGCTGGACATCCTCGGCCAGGACGGCGTGGATGTGCGGGTGCTGGACTACAGCGAGCACGCACTGTCCGAAGGTGGCAGCGCCCTCGCAGCCGCGTACGTCGAATGCGCCGTCGGGGAGCGCGTCCTGTGGGGCGTCGGCATCGACTCGAACACCAGCACCTCGGCGCTGAAGGCAGTCATCTCGGCCGTGAACCGGGCCATCCGGGACGCCCAGGCCTGAGCTTCCTGACAGCTGCGCCGCCGGTCCGCGCCGGCGGCGCAGCTGTTTCAGCGGCTCGGCAGCGCCGGCGGCGCAGCTGTTTCATGGAGTCAATGGGAAGATAAAGCGTGGTCCAATCATTCGCAGCGCGCAGCTACCGCGACGACGCCGTGGTGTTGCGCACCCACAAGCTGGGCGAGGCGGACCGCATCATCACCCTGCTGACCAAGCACCACGGCCAGGTCAGGGCGGTGGCCAAAGGAATCCGGCGGACCACCAGCCGGTTCGGCGCCCGCCTGGAGCCCTTCATGGTGGCAGACCTGCAGCTCGTATCCGGCAAGACCCTCGATATCGTCACCCAAGCTGTCGCCAAAGGGGCGTACGGGGGCAGCATCGCCTCCGACTACGGGCGGTATACGGTGGCCGCCGCCATGACCGAGACCGCCGAAAAGCTCACCGACGTCGACGGTGAAGCCGGGACCGCGCAGTACAACCTGCTGGTCGGCGCCCTGGCCTCGCTGAGCCGCGGGGACCATGCACCGGAGCTGATCCTGGATTCCTACCTGCTGCGGGCCCTGTCCACCGGCGGCTGGGCGCCCAGTTTCACCGACTGTGCGCGCTGCGGCGCGCCCGGACCGCACACCGCCTTCTCCGCCCCGCTGGGCGGCATGGTCTGCGGCGGCTGCCGGCCGCCGGGGTCTCCGGCGCCTGCACCGGAGACGGTCACCCTGATGGGTGCGCTGCTCACGGGGGACTGGACGACGGCGGACGCTTCCCTTCCGGTCCACCGCCGGGA
The DNA here is from genome assembly GCF_042668165.1 of Arthrobacter sp. NPDC057388. Lineage (NCBI taxonomy): Bacteria > Bacillati > Actinomycetota > Actinomycetes > Micrococcales > Micrococcaceae > Arthrobacter > Arthrobacter sp. NPDC057388. Next base: position 3,172 of record NZ_JBHVBL010000048.1, on the reverse strand, counting down.
ATCCGCGGGGCTGGTGGCAAGCTATCTGCAGTGGCACCTGGAGCGTGTCCTGAAATCCCTCAAACATGTGGAGCGTACCTAACAGTGTCCTTGGGAAAGAAGACCAGTCCTGCCCGGCGCCGCACCGCTCCGGTGGTGGCCCCGTACCCGCATCCCTCGGGGGCGGTTCCGCCGCCCATTCCGGCAGAGTTCGTGCCCCGGCACGTGGCGATCGTGATGGACGGCAACGGCAGGTGGGCCAACCAGCGGGGCCTGCCGCGCATTGAGGGCCACAAGGCGGGGGAGCCTGCCCTGCTGGACGTCGTGGCAGGGGCCATTGAACTGGGCATCGAGTACGTCACCGTGTACGCCTTCTCCACCGAGAACTGGCGGCGGTCACCCGAGGAAGTGCGCTTCCTGATGGGCTTCAACAAGGAGGTGCTGCGCCGCCAGCGCAACCAGCTCGATGAGTGGGGTGTGCGGATCCGCTGGTCCGGCCGGCGTCCCCGGCTGTGGGGGTCGGTCATCCGGGAGCTGGAGGAAGCGGAGGCCTACACCGCCGGCAACAGCACCTGCACCCTGACCATGTGCGTGAACTACGGCGGCCGCGCGGAAATCGCGGACGCCGTCTCCGCCATTGCCCAGGACGTGGCCGATGGCAGGCTCAAGCCCGGGGCCATCACCGAGAAAACGGTCCAAAAATACCTCGACGAACCGGACCTTCCCGACGTCGACCTCTTCCTCCGCAGCTCAGGCGAGCAACGCCTGTCCAACTTCATGCTGTGGCAGTCGGCCTACGCAGAGTTTGTGTTCCTGGACACCCTGTGGCCCGACGTCGACCGGCGCACGCTGTGGGACGCGGTGGAGATCTACGCCCAGCGGGACCGCCGGTACGGCGGGGCCGTGGACGCTGCCAAGGCCCTCTAGGTCCCGCATCCCGGGCACGGTTCTGCATATCGGGCACCCCGGTCACGTGGCGTAGCCCCTGATCCACCTGGCCAGGCGCCCGTACGCGTCGTCCCGCACGGCGGCCCGGGAAAGGAAGACATCGTGGAGGGCGCCGTCGATCCGCTCCACGGTGACGCTCCTGCCCAGCGACACGGCACGGGCGGCGATGGTGTTCACGTCCAGCACGGCGTCCGTGCGGCGCATTTCCTCGTTCCACACCATGCCGTTCTCGCTGGCCGCTGACAGCAGGACCAGAACAGGGACCTGGATCTCCAGACCGCGCGCCACCTTCGCCTGGCCTGCCAGGATGGCGCTAAGCCAGGCGGCCCGCACCGGGAAGGCCAGGGGCGGACGGTACGCATCATCCAGGGTCCACTCGCCGTCGGCCGAATTGCTGATGCTCCGCCAGTAGAAGCCGCGCTCCGGAAGCCTGAGTACCGCCTCCGGGCGCAGGCGGGCTATCGGCTCCACCATGGTCCACGCCGCGCGCCGGACCAGCGCACTGCGGTGCATCTCAAGCCACGGACTGTTCAGGACGAGGTGGGAAACCGCGCCGGGATTCCGGCTGGCCCAGAGCGCTGCCACCAGGCCGCCCGTGGAATGGCCCATGAGTACGAGCTGCACAGGTCCGCCACCGCCCGAATCCGTGATCATGCTGACCGCGGTGCCAATCTCGGCGTCGTAATTTCCCAGGTCAGCGACATAGCCGCCGTGGGTCCCCGGCTGCAGGCTGCGCCCATGGTTGTGCATGTCCAAGGCAAAAAACTCGAATCCCTCCCCATCCCAGAACCGCGCCAATTCGACATTGAAGAAGTAATCACTCCAGCCATGCAGGAAAAGCACCGCCCGGCGCGGCGCGGATGGGCGGGGATCCTGCGCATCCAGGGCATCAGGCGTGAACCGGACCAGTGTTGCCCGGCGGCGGATGCCGTCCCTGCCCACTGCCTCGAAGGCGCTGGACTGAAAGCCGGGCCCCAGGATGTCGCTTTGCCACTCCATGGCACCAGCGTAGGCTTTTGGCCCCCGGGGTGCGGTCTTCAGTCCGGGGTTGTGCCGGTCCGGTTTGGTCTGCACCGCCGAAGACGGAAAACTAGAGGCATGCGCGTATACCCCACTTTTTTCAGGCTGGCCTTTTCATGGATGGACGCCGAACGCGCCCACAAGATCGGTTTCAAGGGAATCCGGCTGGTCCACTCCGTGGGTGCGGGACGGCTGCTGGAACGGTTTACGGCAGCACCGGCCTCCCTGCAGACGGAGGCGCTCGGCCTGACCTTCCCGTCGCCGTTCGGGCTGGCTGCCGGATTCGACAAGGAGGGCCACGGGATCGAGGCGCTGACCGAACTTGGCTTCGGCCACGTCGAAGTGGGCACCATCACCGGCCAGGCACAGCCGGGCAATGAGAAGCCCAGGCTGTTCCGGCTCATCGAGGACCGGGCCGTCATCAACCGGATGGGTTTCAACAACGACGGCGCCGCTGCCGTGGCTCCGCGGCTCAAGTCCGCCCGGGCAGCACTGCAGCGCCGCCATGCCAAGGTCCGCCCCGTCATCGGTGTGAACATCGGCAAGACCAAGGTCGTGGAGCTTGAGGATGCCGTCGGGGACTATCTGATCAGTGCCCGCAGCCTGGCTCCTGCGGCCGACTACCTCGTGGTGAATGTCAGCTCGCCCAACACGCCAGGGCTCCGGCTGCTGCAGAACGTGGAGACGCTGCGGCCACTGCTGAAGGCGGTGGGGGAGGAGGCGGACAGGTCCGCCGGACGGCATGTGCCGCTCCTGGTCAAGATCGCGCCCGACCTCACTGACGAGGATATCGACGACGTCGCCCGGCTGGCGATGGACCTCGGACTCGACGGCATCATCGCCACGAACACCACCATCGGCCGCGACGGGCTCAAGTCCCCTTCGCAAAAGGTGGAGGACTGCGGTGCGGGAGGACTGTCAGGCGCCCCGCTCAAGAACCGCTCGCTGGAGGTTCTGCGCCGGCTGAAGTCAATCACCCAGGACCGGCTGACGCTCATCTCCGTGGGTGGTGTGGAGACCGCCGCTGACGTCCAGGCACGGCTCGACGCGGGAGCCACCCTGGTCCAGGGCTACACCGCCTTCCTCTACGAGGGGCCGTTCTGGGCCGCCCGGATCAACAGGGAACTGGCCAGGACCCGCCGGACCACGAGCGTGAACCGTTAGACGTGCGGCCCGTTAAATGCGGGCCGTTAAATGCAGCAGCCCGGCGGGTCCACCGCCGGGC
>NZ_JBHVBL010000047.1:0-30106 GCF_042668165.1 Arthrobacter sp. NPDC057388 | reverse complement strand
TCTCGGTTCCGGGCTCCTCGCCCTCCTCGGCACCTGTCGCCGCCATGCGGATGGGCCAGGTGATGAAGTCCGAGTACCGCTTGACGATTTCCCTGATCTTCCAGGGAGAGGTGTAGTCGAAGAGCTTGTCCTCGGTGTCCTCGGGCTTGAGCCGCAGGGAAGGTGACCGGCCGTCGTCGTAATTGTTTTAGATGTTGAAGCCGAGGGCCCGCATCTGGTCCTTGCCGTCGTCGGTGATCCGCTCCGGACCCCATGGCGGCATCCATACCCAGTTCAGGCGCCATTCGTCCACGACGCCGTCAAGCGCCTTGCCCACCTGCTCCTCGAGCACGTCGGTCAGCGGGCAGGCTGCGGTGGTGAGGGTCATGTCGATCAGCAGGGCGCCGTCGTCGTCCGAGTACCGCAGGCCGTAGAGCAGGCCCAGGTCCACCACGTTGACCCCGAGTTCGGGGTCAATGACGTCCTTAAGCGCCTCTTCGACATCCTCCAGCGCCGTGCGGGCTGCGTCGATTTCGGTCATGGTCAGTCAGTCCTAACTAGGCCTGGACCGCAGCAGCCGTGGCGGATCCGGCGCCCGCGGCGTAACGGTCGTAGCCTTCTTCTTCCAGGCGGTCGGCGAGTTCCGGGCCGCCCTCTTCCACAACCTGGCCGTTCACGAAGACGTGAACGAAGTCAGGCTTGATGTAGCGCAGGATCCGAGTGTAGTGCGTGATGAGCAGCGTGCCCATGTTGCCCGTGGCGTGCGCACGGTTGACACCTTCGGAGACAACCTTGAGGGCGTCAACGTCCAGGCCGGAGTCAGTCTCGTCCAGCACGGCGAACTTCGGCTTGAAGAGCTCCAGCTGCAGGATCTCCACACGCTTCTTCTCACCGCCGGAGAAGCCTTCGTTGACGTTGCGCTGGGCGAAGTCGGCGTCGATGCGCAGCTGCTGCATGGCGGCCTTGACGTCCTTGGTCCAGGTGCGCAGGGCCGGGGCTTCGCCGTCGATGGCGGTCTTGGCGGTCCGCAGGAAGTTGGTCATGGTGACGCCGGGAACCTCGACCGGGTACTGCATGGCGAGGAAGACACCGGCGCGGGCCCGCTCGTCAACGCTCATGGCCAGCACGTCTTCGCCGTCCAGCGTAATGGAACCGCTGGTGACGTTGTAGCGCGGGTGGCCGGCGATGGTGGAGGCCAGGGTGGACTTGCCGGAGCCGTTGGGGCCCATGATGGCGTGGGTCTCGCCGGTGCGGATGGTCAGGCTGACGCCCTTCAGGATCTCCTTGGTGCCCTGCTCGGTGTCGATGCTGACGTGCAGGTCCTTGATCTCAAGAGTAGACATGTGTCTTGTTCTCCTCTGCACCGTGCCGTTCAGGCAGCGGTGCGGTCTTTGGTCTGGAAGTTGCTAAGTTCTGGGACAGGCCCGGCTAGCCGGTTTGTGCGGCTGGAGCCGGATCAGGTGAAGTTCGGCGTTTCGGCGCCGTTCAGCACGTTGGTGAAGTCCACGTAGACGTCGTCTCCGTGGATCTCCACCGCGAACACCGGAACGGGGTCGTAGGCCGGCAGCTGCAGGGGTTCGCCAGTGCGCAGGTCGAACTGCGAGCCGTGCCCCCAGCATTCGATGGCGCAGCCCTCCACCTCGCCCTCGGAGAGCGAGATGTCGGCGTGCGAGCACGTGTCACCGATTGCGTGGATTTCTCCCATGGAGTCCTTGACGATCGCGACCGGGTAGTCGTCGATCAGGATCCGCAGGGCCTGCTTGAGCTGGATCTCGTTTGCCTTGCAGACGAGTTCGCCCTTTGGCTGTTCAGTCATCCGTTGTCCTGTGCTGTAGTTCCGGCCGGTTGGGCCGGGCCTGTTTCCGTGGGGTCAGTTCTCGTTGGCGGCGAGCTCGCGCTCGACTTCCTCGGTCAGCCGCTCTTCGAGGGCCGGAACCTTGATCTGCTGGATGATCTCGTTGAGGAAGCCGCGCACCACGAGCCGACGGGCCACGTCTTCGGGAATGCCGCGGGCCATCAGGTAGAACAGGTGCTCGTCGTCGAAGCGTCCCGTGGAGCTGGCGTGGCCGGCACCCTCGATGAGGCCCGTCTCGATCTCGAGGTTCGGCACGGAGTCCGCGCGGCAGCCGTCGGTGAGCACCAGGTTCTGGTTCTTCTCGTACGAGTCGGTTCCCAGGGCCTGCTTCTGGATCAGGACGTCGCCAACCCAGACGGTGTGCGCGTTCTTGCCCTGCAGGGCGCCCTTGTAGAGCACGTTGGACTTGCAGTTGGCCACGTTGTGGTCAACGAAGGAACGGTGCTCCAGGTGCTGGCCGGCGTCGGCGAAGTAGAGGCCCAGGAGCTCGGCCTCGGCGCCCTCGCCGGAGAAGCGGACGTTGGAGTTCAGGCGCACCACGGAACCGCCGAGCGAAACGGCGATGTGCTTGTAGACGGCGTCCTTGCCCACCTGGGCGTCGTGCTGGCCGAGGTGGCGGGCGTCGTCTTCCCAGAGCTGCACGGAGATCACGGTGAGCTGCGCGCCGTCGCCGACGATCACTTCCAGGTTTCCGTTGTGGTCGGCAGCGCCGGTGTGCTCCACGATGACTACGCTGCGGGAGTTGGCGCCGGCTTCCAGCACGAAGTGTGCGTTGGAGCGGCGGCCTGCGCCCGCGCCGTTGACCAGGATGCGGACCGGCTCGGCCGGTTCGGCGTCGGCCGGGATGGCTAGGTGCAGGGCCTCGTCCGTGTTGGCGGAGGCGACGACGGCGGCCCGGTCGGCCGGGGTCAGGACAGTGCCGCGGGGGGCAGCACCCTGCGCCAGGCTGCCGCGGACGTAGCCCTCCGGGGCTTCCACGGTGAACACTGCTGCGTCGCCGTCGGTGGCGGTGTCGGAGAGCAGGTTGGCCAGTCCGCGGACCGGGGTGAAGCGCCATTCCTCTTCGCGGCCGCTGGGCAGCGCGAAGTCGGCGACGTCGAAGCTCGTGAGCCGCTCGGCGCGCGAGGACATGACGGTGACGCCGTGGTTGTGGCTGTGGTCCACCTTCGCGGGGACGAGTGCCTCGCCTTCCTCGGTAAACCCGGCGATGGAAGGAGCTCCGATGCGGGCCTTTTCAGTAGTAATTTCGGCAGTCATTAACCGACGGATCCTTCCATCTGGAGTTCAATGAGGCGGTTCAGCTCGAGGGCGTATTCCATCGGCAGCTCGCGGGCGATCGGCTCGATGAAGCCGCGCACGATCATGGCCATGGCTTCGTCTTCGCGCATGCCGCGGGACATGAGGTAGAAGAGCTGCTCTTCGGAAACGCGCGAGACGGTGGCCTCGTGCCCCAGCTGCACGTCATCCTCGCGGATGTCGATGTAGGGGTAGGTGTCCGACCGGCTGATGGTGTCCACCAGCAGGGCGTCGCAGCGCACCGTGTTCGCGGAGTGCTTGGCGCCCTCGCGGACCTGGACCAGGCCGCGGTAGGCCGCGCGTCCGCCGCCGCGGGCCACGGACTTGGAGATGATGGAGCTCTTGGTGTTCGGCGCGATGTGCACCATCTTGGAGCCCGTGTCCTGGTGCTGGCCTTCGCCGGCGAACGCGATGGACAGGGTCTCGCCCTTGGCGTGCTCGCCCGTGAGGTAGACGGCCGGGTACTTCATGGTGACCTTGGAGCCGATGTTGCCATCGATCCACTCCATGGTGCCGCCCTCTTCGCAGATGGCGCGCTTGGTCACGAGGTTGTACACGTTGTTCGACCAGTTCTGGATGGTGGTGTAGCGGACGCGGGCGCCCTTCTTGACCACGATCTCGACGACGGCCGAGTGCAGGGAGTCCGAGGTGTAGATCGGCGCGGTGCAGCCTTCGATGTAGTGGACGTAGGAGTCCTCGTCGGCGATGATCAGGGTGCGCTCGAACTGGCCCATGTTTTCCGTGTTGATGCGGAAGTAGGCCTGCAGCGGGATGTCCACGTGCACGCCCTTGGGCACGTACACGAAGGACCCGCCGGACCATACGGCAGTGTTCAGCGAAGCGAACTTGTTGTCGCCCACCGGGATGATAGTGCCGAAGTACTCCTGGAAGATCTCCGGGTGCTCGCGCAGCGCGGTGTCGGTGTCAAGGAAGATGACACCCTGGCTCTCGAGGTCCTCGCGGATCTGGTGGTAGACAACCTCGGACTCGTACTGTGCGGCGACGCCGGCCACGAGACGGGCGCGCTCGGCTTCCGGGATGCCCAGCTTCTCGTAGGTGTTGCGGATGTCCTCGGGCAGGTCCTCCCAGGAAGCGGCCTGCTTCTCGGTGGAGCGTACGAAGTACTTGATGTTGTCGAAGTCGATGCCGGAGAGGTCAGCACCCCAGGTGGGCATGGGCTTGCGGTCGAAGTACTTCAGGCCCTTGAGGCGCAGATCGAGCATCCATTCGGGCTCGTTCTTCTTGGCCGAGATATCGCGGACGACGTCCTCGTCGAGGCCACGGCGGGCGTTAGCGCCGACGTCGTTCTTGTCGGCCCAGCCGTACTCATAGGTGCCAATGCCGTGCAGCTCGGGATTCTTTTCCAGAATCTCGGCGATAACACCAGGCTCGGCAACCTTCTTCTCTGATAGTTGGTCCGTCATCACGGCCTTTCTTGCAGATGGTTGGATACTTCGTCCAGGGTGTCCGGCGCGCTTCCGGCGGCCGCAGCCACCGTCAGGGCCGGACGGCCTGTTGGTATGTGGGTGGTGCAGACGTGCCCGCCGCGGGCGAGCGTGGACAGCCTGCGGACATCGACGCCTACGAGGCGCGAAAACATTTCCGTTTCCGCGTCGCAGAACACGGGAAACTGGGTGGCCAGCTGCTGGATGGGGCAGTGGCCCTGGCACAGCTGGACGCTGGACAGCGCTGCTGGCAGCGGGGCCTTGGCTTCGATGGTGGCTGTGGAGGCAACAAAGCCGTCCCGGGACAGGGCGGCGGACAGGGCCTGGGCGCGGGCGGTGATGTCCGTTCCGGCTGCCTCCACTTCGGGGGCGTAGCGGCGTTCCATCTCCGCAAAACGGTCGACGGCGAACTGGCGGACGGATTCGTCGCCCGCCACCGCGCCGAGCTGCTTGAGGGCCAGGGTGGCAATGTTGAGGTAGTCGTCACCCAGCGAGGACTGGCCTTGGGAGCTGAGGACATAGCGGCGGGCGGGGCGGCCGGCGCCGGCGCCTGCGCGGGCCACGCGCTTGACCTCGATCACGCCGGCGCGGGACAGGTGGTCAAGGTGGCGGCGGACGGCGGCCGGGGTGAAACCGAGCAGGTCACCCAGTTCGGCGGCGCTGACGGGCCCGTGTTCCAGGACGGCGCTGAGGACGCGGTCGCGCGTGCGCTCGTCGGAGTCGGCTGCCGCCGGCACCGGGGCCAGGGCAGCTCGCTTTCCACCGCGCGGCGCACCTGTAGGCGCACTTTGCCCGGCCAGAGGCGCGGAAGTGGTCTTGGTCATGGAATACACAACACAATAATGTCGTAATTTATTGCGGCCTTCCAGTAAGGCAAGGCTGACCTGAGGCCGGGCACCGGGCTCGAGCGTGACAGTACTACTTCACGTAGAATACTGGGGTGCGATCCCCCAAATCCCCCGTGCTGACCATCGACGGGCTCATTAAGGACGTCGGTCCGCTCCCCACGCTCGATGGCAAAATGCTCCGGGTGGTGAGCGACGTCTCACTCGTCGCCGGCCGCGGTGAGGTCACGGCGCTGCTCGGCGCCAACGGTGCCGGCAAGACCACCACCATCGAATGCGCGCAGGGGCTGCAGAAGCGGTCAGGCGGAACCATCACCCTGCTCGGTGCCGACCCCGGCACTGCCGGCGCGGAACTCCGGGCCCGCGTTGGTGTGATGCTCCAGGACGGCGGCCTCCCGCCGTCGGCCCGTCCCATTCCCCTGCTCCGGCACATCGCCGGCATGTACCGCAATCCCTGGCCCCTAGATGAACTGGTGCAGCGGCTGGGCATCGACACCTTCAGCCGGACCAATGTCCGCCGGCTGTCCGGCGGGCAGAAGCAGCGGCTGGCCCTTGCCGCCGCGCTGATCGGCAACCCTGAGGTCCTGTTCCTGGATGAGCCGAGTGCCGGGCTGGACCCGCAGTCCCGGCAGCTGGTGTTCGATCTCATCGGGGAGCTCCGGGACAGTGGCATGGGAATTATCCTCACCACACATCTCATGGACGACGCCCAGCGGCTGGCCGACTACGTGTACATCATCGACGCCGGCAGGAATGTTGCCGAGGGCACTGTTGCCCAGCTGCTCCAGCACAACATGCCGGAGACCCCCCACCGCGACCACGTACGCACGCTGCACTTCGAGGCCGTGCCGGGGCTGGACTTCACCGGCGTCCTGCCCGCCGAAATCGAGGTCCGCGAGACACGTTCGGGCAGCTACACGGCCACCGGGGCACTGACCCCCGAGGATCTCGCGGCGCTGACCGCCTGGTGGGCGCAGCACGGCATCATGCCGGGCTCGCTGAGCATGGAGGCCCGGAGCCTCGAAGACGTGTTCCTTGATATTTCCGGAAGGGAAATCCGATGACTCCAGCCGCAGTCAGCACTCCCGCTCCGCTGCTCCGCCGGATCCTGCTGCAAGGCAAATATGAGGCGGCCACCATGCTCCGGAACGGCGAGCAGCTCATCCTGGCAGTGGTCCTGCCGCTTCTTGCCCTGATCGGCCTGACAGTCACCCCGCTGCTCGACGGCATCGGGGACAGCCGCGTTAACGTTGCCGTTCCGGGGATCCTGGCGCTCTGCGCCATGTCCACTGCCTTCACCGGACAGGGCATCGCCACCGGCTTTGACCGGCGCTACGGCGTGCTGCGGTTCCTGTCCACCACACCGCTGGGAAGGGCAGGCCTCATCGCCGGAAAGATCCTGGCAGTGCTGGCCGTGCTGGTGATCCAGGTGGTCATCGTCGCCGCCGTGGCTTTCCCGCTTGGGTGGCGGCCCAATCCGCTGGGCGTGCTTCCCGGGCTGGGGCTGCTGGTCCTGGGCGCGGCGGCCTTCACCGCACTTGGCCTGCTGGTGGCCGGCACCGTCCGGCCCGAGGCCACACTGGCCATCACCAACCTGCTGTGGATTCTGCTGGGCGCCCTCGGCGGCATCGTGATCCCCATGCAGCGTCTGCCCGAACTCGCCCAGAACACCGTCCACCTGCTGCCGTCCGGGGCCCTTGGCGAAGGGCTGCGGGACGCGTTCCTGCACGGCGCCGTGAACGGCAACGCTGTCCTTGTCCTGCTGATGTGGACGGTTCTCGCCGGCGCAGCAGCCATCCGCTGGTTCAAATGGAATTGAGACTAAAGTGAGCACGGCTTCGCGCCTCCCCCAGTTCGTCGGCCGCCTGGCATCCAGGCTGCCTGTCACCGTCGATCCGACCGTCCGCCGCCTGGCCGTACTGTCCCTGATCGGGCAGACAGTCCTGGTGGTCACCGGCGGCGCGGTCCGGCTGACGGCCTCCGGCCTGGGGTGCCCGACCTGGCCGCGGTGCACCAACGAATCCCTGGTGAACACGCCGGAGATGGGCATCCACGGCTTTATCGAATTCGGCAACCGCCTCCTGACGTTCGCCCTGGCCGCCGTCGCGGCCCTGATGCTCGTGTACCTGTGGAACCTGCGCAAGGAACGCAAGGACCTGTTCCTGCTGGCTCTGGGGCTGCTGGCGAGCATCCCGGCGCAGGCCATCATTGGCGGCATCACGGTGCTGACCCAGCTGAACCCGTGGGTTGTCGGCCTGCACTTCCTGGTGTCCATGGCCCTGGTGGTTTTCGCGACGCTGCTGGTCAACCGGGCTTACGGCCGTACCGGTGGCTTCCGGACCCGCCCCCTGGCCGCCCTGCCCGGCGCCCTGCGGCCGGTGATGACCGCCGTCGCGCTCTTCTCCGCCATTGCCGTGATGCTGGGCGTCGTGGTGACCGGCGCCGGCCCGCACGCGGGCGACGCCGACGCGCCCCGCAACAACCTGGACTGGGATCTCTTCTCCCACATCCATGCGGTGCCCGCGTACCTGGTCACGGCCGGTACGCTGCTTGCCGTGTACTTCGTCTTCCGCCGCGGGATTGCCGGGATTTTCCGGACCGCTGTGCTGATGCTCCTCGGCGTCACCGTGCTCCAGGCAGTCATCGGCTTCACGCAGTACTACAACGGCATCCCGGCGCTCCTCGTCGGCGCGCACATGCTCGGCGCTGCCCTGCTGATGAGCGCCGCCACGAACGCCGCCGACATCGCCCGTTCCAGCCCGGTCGCGTAGCCCTAACCCTCCCGCACCTCCTGCCGGGTTTTTCCTGACGCGTCTTCAGGTCTTGTCGGGTTTTTCGTGACGCGTCTTCAGGTCTTGTCGGGTTTTTCCTGACGCGTCTTCAGGTCTTGTCGGGTTTTTCGTGACGCGTCTTCAGGTCTTGTCGGGTTTTTCCTGACGCGTCCTCAGGTCTTGTCGGCTGACCGCCATCCGTCGCTCGTGGAGTCCGGGACTTCCGCGCTTAAAGTGAAACGCTCCATCACATACATATGTGAGGGAGCGTTTCTTTCTTCAGCCCAAGACCTGAGGACGCGTTTGCGCTAAGGCGGCGGGAGGTGAGGACGCGTTTGGGTTTAGGCGGCGGGAGGTGAGGACGCGTTTGGGTTTAGGCGGCAGGAGGTGAGGACGCGTTTTAGCCCATGATCGGCGAGCCGATGAAGGGGTCGACCGCCAGTGCGATGAACAGCAGGGTCAGGTAGCTGATGGAGCCGTGGAAGACCTTCATGGCGCCCTTGTCGGAGAGGTCCCCGCCCTGCGCCCGCTTGTACAGCGCATGGGATTCGTAAAGGAACCAGGCGCCGGCCAGCACGGCGACAGCGGTGTAGACCCAGCCTGCGTTGCCCGCCGGGATCATGAGCAGCGAGCACGCCACCATGGCCCAGGCGTACAGGACTACCTGCACGGACACGACGCGCGCGCCGGCAATGGCTCCGAGCATCGGCACGTTGGCGTTGCGGTAGTCCTCGCCGTACCGCATGGACAGGGGCCAGTAGTGCGGCGGGGTCCAGAGGAAGATCACCATGAACAGGATGAAGGCCGGCCACTCAACAGTGTTGGTGACGGCGGACCAGGCGATCAGCACGGGGAAGCAGCCCGCAGCGCCGCCCCAGACGATGTTCTGGGCTGTGCGGCGCTTAAGGATCATCGTGTAGATGACCACATAGAAGACGATGGCGCCCAGTCCGAGCCAGGCGGAAAGCGGGTTCGCGCCGAACCAGAGGATGGCGATGGCCGCGGCGCCCAGCAGCCAGGCGAAAACCAGGGCCTCGCGCGGCGTCACCTCGCCGGTCACCAGGGGGCGCTTTTCGGTGCGGTGCATCAGTTTGTCGATGTCGCGGTCGATGTAGCAGTTGAACGCACCGGCACTGCCCGCGGCAAAGGCACCGCCCACGAGGGTGGCCATGATGAGGCCGAGGGACGGGAAGCCGCGCTGCGCGTAGATCATTGTGGGCAGGGTGCTGACCAGCAGGAGTTCGATGACCCTGGGCTTGGTGAGTGCAAGGTACGCCTTCGCCTTGCGGGCTAGTCCGGCTCTTCCCTGGACCCGGGAAGAGGTCAGCGGCGTATCTGTTGTACTCACGTGGCAGTCACTCTGTTTCTGTCTGGCAGTTCATCTGATCAGTCTGGGTGGACTCATGGTCCCGACTCATCCCTCAACGGCTGTCGACGGGGCTGGCATCTATGCGCCTGAGTTCGCCCTGTCTGCCGGTGGCCTTCCGATATCATACCGCGGTCACGCATGGGTCGTTGGCATCGGCGTGTGACGGCAAATCACTGAAAATGATTCGTTCGCGCTTGCTTCAATCACATTAACGCAGCCTCACGGCACGACTGGTTCATAAAAGAGAAATTGCGTCCAACTGGTGAGATTTTGGCCGCCCGAAGTGTGGAATAGAGCTAAGCTGTCTGCAGATCAGCGCACGCTGGGAGACGGGCGAGAAACCGCATTCCACCCCGTCGGGCGACTGAATGAAGATCACGTTTCAATGGTGAACGGCTGGTAGACGTAAATTGCAGCGGGCACCAATATGCCCTGCTGCTGTGTGTCATTACCGTCCGCCGTTAACACAGAGAGGGGCCCGGTTTCGTGGCACATTTGAAAGAGCAAGAACTGACCTGGACCGATCTCGACAAGCGCGCCGTTGACACCGTGCGCGTCCTGGCCGCCGACGCCGTGGAAAAGGTGGGCAACGGTCACCCCGGCACGGCGATGAGCCTGGCACCGGCCGCGTACCTGCTGTTCCAGAAGCTGATGCGGCATGACCCGAAGAACCCGGACTGGATCGGCCGTGACCGGTTCATCCTCTCCCCCGGCCACTCCTCGCTGACGCTCTACATCCAGCTGTTCCTTTCCGGCTACGGCCTGGAACTGAAGGACCTCGAGGCGCTGCGCACCTGGGGCTCCCTGACCCCGGGCCACCCGGAATACAAGCACACCGCCGGTGTGGAAATCACCACCGGCCCGCTGGGCCAGGGCCTGGCGTCCTCGGTCGGCTTCGCCTACTCCCAGCGCCGCCAGCGCGGCCTGTTCGACGCCGATGCTCCCGCCGGCGAGAGCCCGTTCGACCACACCATCTGGGTCATCGCCTCCGACGGCGACCTCCAGGAAGGCGTGACCTCCGAGGCCTCCTCCCTCGCCGGCCACCAGGAGCTCGGCAACCTCGTTGTCATCTATGACGAGAACCACATCTCTATTGAGGACGACACCGACATCGCCTTCACGGAGGATGTCCTGAAGCGCTACGAGTCGTACGGCTGGCACACGCAGCGCGTTGACTGGACCAAGACCGGCGAGTACGTCGAGGATGTCCAGGAGCTGTACTCCGCGCTCCTCGCCGCCAAGGCTGAGACCTCCAAGCCGTCCATCATTTCGCTGCGCACCATCATCGGCTACCCGGCCCCCAAGAAGCAGAACACCGGCAAGATCCACGGCTCCGCCCTGGGCTCGGAAGAAGTTGCCGCACTGAAGAACGTCCTCGGCTTCGACCCGGAGAAGTCCTTCGAAGTCGACCAGGAAGTCCTGGCCCACGCCCGCGCCGTCGTTGACCGCGGTGCCCACGCCCGCAAGGAATGGGAAGAGTCCTTCTCAGCCTGGCAGTCGGCCAACCCGGAAGCCGCCGCCCTCCTCGAGCGCGTCGAAGCCCGCCAGCTGCCCGCAGAGCTCGACGGCGCCCTGCCGGTCTTCCCGGCCGGCAAGGACGTCTCCACCCGCGCCGCCTCCGGCAAGGTCCTGAACGCGATCGGCCCGGTCATGCCCGAACTCTGGGGCGGCTCCGCCGACCTCGCCGAGTCGAACAACACCACCATCGAGGGCTCGCCGTCGTTCATCCCGGCCTCCCGCTCCACCAATGCCTGGACCGGCAACCCCTACGGCCGCGTCCTGCACTTCGGTATCCGCGAGCACGCTGCCGCGTCGATCGTGAACGGCATCAGCCTGCACGGCAAGACCCGCGCGTTCTCCGGCACGTTCCTGATCTTCAGCGACTACCAGCGTCCCGCCATCCGCCTCTCCGCCCTCATGGGCGTGCCGTCCCTGTACGTCTGGACGCACGACTCCATCGGCCTGGGCGAAGACGGCCCCACCCACCAGCCGGTGGAACAGCTGGCGTCACTTCGCGCCATCCCGGGTCTCGACGTCGTCCGCCCGGGCGACGCCAACGAGGTGGCCGCGGCCTGGAAGACCATGCTGGAGAACCACGAGAACCCGGCCGGCATTGTCCTGACCCGCCAGAACATCCCCACCTACGAGCGTGGCGAAGGTGCAGCCGAGGGCGACACCTTCGCATCGACCGCCGGTGTCGCCAAGGGCGGTTACGTCCTGGCCGAGGCATCCAAGGACGGCAAGACCGTTGACGCCCAGGTCATCCTGATCGGCACCGGTTCCGAGGTCCAGCTGGCCGTCCAGGCCCGCGAGGCGCTGCAGGCCGAAGGCATCGCCGCCCGTGTGGTCTCCATGCCGTGCGTCGAGTGGTTCAACAAGCAGGACGCTGCTTACCACGAGTCGGTTCTGCCCGCGGCCATCAAGGCCCGCGTTTCCGTTGAGGCCGGCCTGTCCCAGGGCTGGCGCGAGTTCGTCGGCGACGCCGGCCGCTCCATCAGCCTTGAGCACTACGGCGCATCCGCCGACTACAAGCGACTGTTCCAGGAATTCGGCATCACGGCAGAGGCTGTCGCCGCCGCCGCCAAGGAATCCCTCGCCGGACTCCAGTCCTGACAGCACCCCACAGTTCAAGGAGATTAGAAATGACTAGCACTCCCACCAAGCAGCTTTCCGACGCCGGCGTTTCCATCTGGCTCGATGACCTCTCCCGCGGCCGCCTGAAGACCGGCACGCTGCAGAAGCTCATCGACGAGAAGAACGTCGTGGGTGTCACCACGAACCCGTCCATCTTCCACGCCGCGATCACCTCCGGCACGGACTACGACGCCGTTATCGCCAAGGAGGCCGCCGCCGGCGCCTCCATCGAGGAGACCATCTTCGAAATCACGACGACGGATGTCGCCGACGCGTGCGACCTGTTCGCCCCGATCGCCGCGGCAACCAACGGCGTGGACGGCCGCGTTTCCATCGAGGTGGACCCCCGCCTCGCCTGGGACACCGCCGGCACCATCGCCGAAGCAAAGCACCTTTACAAGAAGGTCAACCGCGACAACGTCCACATCAAGATCCCCGCGACCCTTGAGGGCCTGGAGGCCATCACCGCTGTCCTGGCCGAGGGCATCAGCGTCAATGTGACCCTGATCTTCTCGCTGGAGCGCTACCGGGCCGTCATCAACGCCTTCCAGTCCGGCCTGGAGCAGGCCAAGGAGAACGGCCACGACCTCTCCAAGATCCACTCCGTCGCCTCGTTCTTCGTTTCCCGCGTGGACACCGAAATCGACAAGCGCCTGGACGCGATCGGCACCGAGGAAGCCAAGGCACTGAAGGGCAAGGCCGGTGTTGCCAATGCCCGCCTGGCCTACCAGGTCTACGAGGAGCTGTTCGCCACCGAACGCTGGGCAGTCCTGGCCGAAGCCGGCGCCCTGCCGCAGCGTCCGCTGTGGGCCTCCACCGGCGTGAAGGACCCGGCTTACCCGGACACCCTCTACGTCACCGAACTGGTTGCCGCCGGCGTCGTGAACACCATGCCGGAGAAGACCCTGGATGCCACGTTCGACCACGGCGTGGTCACCGGCGACACCATCACCGGCGGCTACGATGAAGCGAACGCCACCCTCAACGCCCTCGATGCGCTCGGTGTGTCCTACAACGAGGTCGTCGCCCTGCTCGAATCCGAAGGCCTGGACAAGTTTGTGGCCAGCTGGAAGGAACTGCTGGCCGACGTCGAAGGCGCCCTCGCCACTGCACGGAAGGCTTCCTAGTCCACAATGAACACACTCAGCTACGACGCCACCGGTGCCGCCCGGAAGGCTCTTGAGCAGCACCTGTCCGCCCTCATTGAAGACCGCGTTGCCACGCGGATCTTCGCCAAGGACCATACCTTGTGGGGTCCGGACGCGGAGTCCGAGTCGGCCATCCGCCTGGGCTGGGTCGAGGCGGCCACCGTCTCGCGCTCCCTGGTGGACGGCATCCTGGAACTCCGTGATGCCCTGAAGGCCGAAGGGGTGACCCGGATCGTGCTGTGCGGCATGGGCGGTTCTTCCCTCGCTCCCGAAGTGATCGCCGGCACCGCTGGCGTCGAGCTGACTGTGCTGGACAGCACCGACCCCGAACAGGTCGGCGCTGCCCTTGCGGACCGTCTGGCGGAGACCGCGATCGTGGTGTCCTCGAAGTCCGGTTCCACCCTGGAAACCGATTCGCAGCGCCGGATCTTCGAGCAGGCGTTCACCGACGCCGGCATCGATGCCCGGAGCCGGATCATCGTGGTGACCGATCCCGGTTCCCCGCTGGACAAGGCATCGCGTGACGCCGGGTACCGCGCCGTGTTCAACGCAGACCCGAACGTGGGCGGCCGCTACTCGGCGCTGACCGCTTTCGGGCTGGTCCCCTCCGGCCTGGCGGGCGTGGACATCGCGGCCCTGCTGGATGAGGCGGAGGAAGCCGCCGAGGTCCTGAACGAGGACGCGCCCGAGAACATTGGCCTGGTCCTGGGTGCCGCCCTGGGCGGCACCAGCCCGCTGCGCGACAAGATCGTGATCGCGGAGGACGGCTCCGGCATCGTTGGCTTCGCTGACTGGGCCGAACAGCTCATCGCCGAGTCCACGGGCAAGCTCGGCACCGGCGTCCTGCCGGTGGTCGCCGGCCCGAACGCTCCCGAGGTCACCTCCGGCGCTGAAGACGTCCTGGTGGTCCGGCTGGTCAGCGCGGATGCCGACGTCGAACTTGGCGAGAACGAGGTGGCTATCGCCGGCGGCCTGGCCTCGCAGATGCTGGTGTGGGAATTCGCCACCGCGGTGGCCGGCCGCCTGCTGGGCATCAACCCGTTCGACCAGCCCGACGTCGAAGCCGCCAAGGTGGCTGCCCGCGGTCTGCTGGACGCGCAGCCGGAACCGACCCCTGCCAACTTCACCGACGGGGCCATTGAGGTCCGCGGCGGGGAATGGCTGGGCGGCGCCGCCACCGCCGCCGATGCTGTAGCTGCGCTGCTGGGACAGCTGGGCACCGACGGGTACCTGAGCGTCCAAGCGTACTTTGACCGTCTGGCCTACGCCCAGCTTGAGGGCGTCCGGGACGAACTCGCCGCCGTGAGCGGCCGTCCGGTCACGTTCGGCTGGGGTCCGCGGTTCCTGCACTCCACCGGCCAGTTCCACAAGGGCGGCCCCGCTATCGGCGTGTTCCTGCAGGTCACGGCCGCGTCCGCGACGGATCTGGCCATTCCGGAACGTCCGTTCACCTTCGGCGAGCTGATTGCGGCCCAGGCCGCCGGCGACGCCCAGGTGCTCAGCGAACACGGCCGGCCCGTCCTGCGCCTGCACCTGACCGACCGCGCAGCCGGCGTGGCCCAGCTGCAGGAGATTGTTTCCTCGCTGGCCAGCAAGGCAGCATCCGCCACTGAGAGCTAAGGCACCGATATCACCATGCCAGATACTTTGAACGGCAAAAGGCCAGCGGGCCGGTCCGGGAACCCCTTGCGGGATCCGCGCGACCGGCGGCTGAGCCGCATTGCCGGACCGTCCTCGCTTGTGCTCTTCGGAGTAACCGGGGACCTTGCCCGCAAAAAGCTCATGCCTGCCGTGTATGACCTCGCCAACCGTGGCCTGCTGCCGCCCAGCTTCGCGCTGGTGGGCTTTGGCCGGCGGGACTGGGATAACGAGGACTTCGCCGCCGAGGTGAAGGACGCGGTGACGTCCTACGCACGCACCCCCTTCGATGAGGCGGTCTGGAACCAGCTCTCCGAGGGCATCCGGTTCGTGCAGGGCGCGTTCGACGACGACGCCGCGTTTGAGCGGCTCGGCGAGACGATCAAGGAACTCGACGAAAACCGCGGCACCCGCGGGAACCACGCGTTCTACCTGTCGATCCCGCCGAAAGCGTTTGAGCAGGTCTGCCGCCAGCTGTCCAAGCACGGGCTGGCGCAGGCCGAGGGCGAAAAGTGGCGGCGCGTGGTGATCGAGAAGCCCTTCGGGCACGACCTCGAATCGGCGCGGAAGCTGAACGACATCGTCGAGTCGGTGTTCCCGCAGGACGCGGTGTTCCGGATCGACCACTACCTGGGCAAGGAAACGGTCCAGAACATCCTGGCTTTGCGTTTCGCGAACCAGCTGTTCGAACCGCTGTGGAACGCGAACTACGTGGATCATGTACAGATCACCATGGCCGAGGACATCGGTACCGGTGGCCGGGCAGGGTATTACGACGGCGTGGGCGCGGCCCGGGATGTGATCCAGAACCACTTGCTGCAGCTGCTGGCGCTGACCGCGATGGAGGAGCCGATTTCCTTCAACGCCGATGACCTGCGCGCGGAAAAGGAAAAAGTCCTGGCCGCCGTCCGGCTCCCGGAGGACCTCTCCACCCATTCAGCCCGCGGGCAGTTCGCCGGCGGCTGGCAGGGCGGGGAACAGGTCCTGGGCTACCTGGAGGAAGAAGGCATCCCGGCCGATTCGACCACCGAAACCTATGCCGCGATCCGGGTGGACATCAACACCAGGCGCTGGTCCGGCGTGCCGTTCTACCTCCGGGCCGGCAAGCGGCTGGGGCGGCGCGTCACGGAAATCGCTGTCGTGTTCAAACGCGCACCGAACCTGCTCTTCCGCGACCACGCCGATGACGACTTCGGGCAGAACGCCGTGGTGATCCGGGTCCAGCCTGACGAGGGCGCCACGATCCGGTTCGGCTCCAAGGTCCCCGGGACGCAGATGGAGGTCCGGGATGTGACCATGGACTTCGGCTACGGGCACTCCTTCACCGAGTCCAGCCCCGAAGCGTACGAGCGTCTGATCCTGGACGTGCTCCTGGGCGAGCCGCCACTGTTCCCGCGGCACGAGGAAGTGGAGCTGTCCTGGAAGATCCTGGACCCCTTCGAAGAGTACTGGGCCAGCCTGGGCGAACAGCCCGAGCCTTACGCGCCCGGCAGCTGGGGCCCCGCCTCCGCTGACGAGCTGCTAGCCCGCGACGGACGCACCTGGAGAAGGCCATGATTGTAGATCTTCCGAACACCACCACCTCCAAGGTCTCCAAGAAGATCCAGTCCCTGCGCGAGCAGGGCGGCGTGATTGCGCTCGGGCGGGTGCTCACCCTCGTGGTGGTCACCAAGTCCGGGCTCGAGGAGGAAGCGATCGAGGCGGCCAACGAGGCCAGCCGCGAACACCCCTGCCGGATCATCGTGCTCGCCGACGCCGGTTCCTCCGCACCGAACCGGCTCGACGCGCAGATCCGGGTGGGCGGGGACGCCGGCGCCTCCGAGGTCATCGTGCTGCGCGGCTACGGGGAACTCGCCGAGGAAAGCGAGTCCCTGGTCGCGGCGCTCCTGCTGCCCGACGCCCCGATCGTGGCGTGGTGGCCGCACGGTGCACCGAAGAACGCCTGTGAAACCTCGATCGGCCGCATCGCCCACCGGCGCATCACGGACTCCGCAAATGAGGCCGAGCCCCAGGTGGCGCTGGAGAACATCCGGAACACCTACAAGGCCGGCGACACCGACCTCGCCTGGACCCGCCTGACGAACTGGCGGATCCAGCTCGCCGCCGTCCTGGACCAGGTGGACTCCTCGCCCGTTACCGCCGTGGCGGTCGAAGGGGCCTCGGATTCGCCCAGCACCATCCTGCTCGCGGCCTGGCTGACCCTGTCCCTGGACGCGCCGGTCACGATCGTCGCCGACCCCGCCGGGACAGGCATCCGGCGGGTGCGGCTCACCCGCCCCGGCGGCGACGTCCAGCTCTTCCGCCCGGGACTCTCCGTGGCCGAACTGACCCAGCCCGGGCAGCCCGCACAGCGGATCTCCCTCCCCCGGCGCAGCCTCAAAGACTGCCTCGCCGAGGAACTCCGCCGCCTGGACCCCGACGAAGTCTTTGGCGAAGTGATTACTATTGGACTGCCACGTACAAATCTAAGGAGTGTCCGTCCCAGTGAGCGCTGAGCCCAGAGTAAGCATCCATCCTGATTCGTCTGTACTCATGGCCGCCATTGCGGCCCGCCTGATCACCAAACTCGTGGATGTGCAGGACCGATTCGGTGAAGCAACAGTGGTGCTTACCGGGGGCACGGTGGGCATCGGAACGCTGAAGGCCGTGGCTGATTCACCGGCCGCGCCGGCTGTGGACTGGGCGAAGGTGAACTTCTGGTGGGGCGATGAGCGGTTTGTCGGTTCCCAGGATCCGGACCGCAATGCGCTCCAGGCCCATGAGGCACTGCTGAAGCACATCGACGTTGACCCGGCGCGTGTCCACGTGCCCGGGTCCACGGATGACTTTGCGACTCCGGAACAGGCCGCGGAGGACTACGCACGCCGTTTGGGCGAGGCGGCAGCGGCCGAGCACGCCGCGGACGCTTCGGACGACCGGCCCGAGGAGCCGGGCCGGCTCCCCCGCTTCGACGTGGTCCTGCTGGGTGTGGGCCCGGACGCGCATGTGGCGTCCCTGTTCCCCGAACAGGGCGGCATCCGGGAGAAGCAGCTGACAGTGGTGGGCGTCCGCAACTCCCCCAAGCCCCCGCCCGAGCGCATCTCCCTGACGCTACCCGCGATCAACACGGCCGCCGAGGTGTGGATGGTCGTGGCAGGCGAGGACAAGGCAGGTGCCGTGGGCCTTGCCCTGGCCGGGGCCAACCCGGTGCAGGTCCCGGCGGCCGGTCCCGCAGGGCGGTCCCGGACGCTGTGGCTCATCGACGAAAACGCCGCCTCGCGTGTTCCTGAGCAGCTAGTCAGGAAGGCGCCGGCCGGCTCTTAGCCTTTGCAACGCTCCAGCCAGAACGTCTTCGGCGTCCTGGCTGGAGCGTCTTTCTTTAACGTATTCCAGATGGGTCTTGAAGCCTTCTTCCGGTGCTTCGCCGGGCAGCCCTGCGCCGGGGTTGCGCGACGCCGGCCGGCCACAATGGCGGCAGTCCCACACCTCCGGAATCTGGTCGTCCGGCAACTTAAGAAAAACAGGCCGCGTTTCATGTCCCATGGCGCACCAGTAGGAGACACAAATACGCGGCAGGGGCTCCCCGAGAGGATCATCGCCCTGGTTCTTCAGTCCGGCTCCTTGAATGACACCCACGCGGGTGCCACGGAATCCTGAAGAGGAATGCACCATGGGAACTCCCTCGCTACTAATGGCGGCGCTGCCGTTAGATCCGATAGGGACAGTTTAGTGCGGCGGCCGCCGTGACGGCAGGGAAAAGCCCGGCCCAATCAGGAGATGATCCTGATCGGGCCGGGCTTTCGTGTCAGACGGGGTGGGTGTGGGGTTTAGGAGTCAGCCACACCCGTGAACCGCATCAGCAAACCGAGGGCGATGATGACGACGCCCCAGGTGACACCGAGGATGATGGTGAATCTGTTGAGGTTGCGCTCAGCAACACCCGAGGACGCCAGGCCCGAGCTCATTCCACCGCCGAACATGTCCGACAGGCCACCGCCGCGTCCCTTGTGGAGCAGGATGAGCAGGGTCAGCAGAAGGCTGGTAATGCCCAGCAGGATCTGCAGGATCACATGAAGAACGTCCACGACGGCCTTTCCAAAGTAAGTGGATGCGGGAGCGTGCCAGAGGAACGGATCAGTCCGTTACGAGGTGGCTCTCGAACCTGACAATATTAGCAAACTCAGCGGGATCGAGGCTGGCGCCGCCCACCAGCACGCCGTCGACGTCGCGCTCCTTGAGGATTGCGGCGGCGTTGCTGGCCTTGACCGAACCGCCGTACAGGAGGCGGGCCTTGGCCGCTACGTCGGCGTCGAAAAGCTTGGTGAGCTCGGCGCGGATGGCAGCGCACATTTCCTGTGCGTCCTCCGGGCCTGCAACCTCGCCGGTGCCGATGGCCCAGACGGGCTCGTAGGCGACGACGAGCTGGGCTGCCTGCTCGGCGGTCAGGCCTTCGACGTCGGCGCGGAGCTGGTCCAGCGTGTGCTGGACGTGCGTGCCCGCCTGGCGGATCTCCAGGCCCTCGCCGACGCAGAGGACGGGGATGATGTCGTGGCGGTAGGCGGCCTTGACCTTGGCGTTGAGGACTTCGTCCGATTCACCGTGGACGGTGCGGCGTTCGCTGTGGCCCACGAGGACGTACTTGCAGCCGAGCTTGTTCAGGAACTGGCCGGAGATGTCGCCCGTGTAGGCGCCGGAGTCGAACTGGGACAGATCCTGGCCGCCGTAGGCGATATCGAGCTCATCGCCCTGCACGAGGGTCTGCACGCCGCGCAGGTCCGTGAAGGGCGGGAAGACGGCGGCTTCGACGCGGCTGTAGTCGTGCTTGGCGTCGGACAGTGTCCAGGCCAGCTTCTGCAGCAGGGTGATGCCCTGGACATGGTCCATGTTCATCTTCCAGTTGCCTGCGATCAAAGGCGTGCGGTCGAAGGTGCCGTTGGTTGACGTAGTCACGTGTTCTCCAATAGTGCCGGTCAAATGTGCTGATGATGTGAGCAGCCGGCAGGGCCCCTCCCCGCACCGCCGAGTGAAGTACGGTGTGCGGAGGATGCCCTGCCGGCTGGTGTGTCTGCTAGCGGTCCAGAACGCTCAGGCCGGGAAGTTCCTTGCCTTCGAGGTATTCCAGGCTGGCGCCGCCGCCGGTGGAAATGTGTCCGAACTGGTCATCGGCAAAGCCGAGGGTCCGCACGGCTGCCGCGGAGTCGCCGCCGCCGACGACGGTGAACGCGTCAGTTTCCGTCAGCGCCTGGGCGATGGCCCGGGTGCCTGCGGAGAACGCCTCAAACTCGAAGACGCCCATCGGCCCGTTCCAGAAGACGGTCTTGGCGGCCTTGATCTGTTCGGCAAACGCGCGGGCGGATTCGGGTCCGATGTCCAGGCCGATGCCCTGACCGCCAAAGCTGCTGCTTTCGATGGCGTCGGCGCTGACCGTTTCGTGGTCGGCGTCGGCTGCGAACTTGGCCGCGACCACGACGTCCGTGGGGATCACGAACCGGGTGCCGGCGTCGGCTGCGCGCTTGAGGTAGTCCTGGACGACCGGGATCTGGTCCTCTTCCAGCAGGCTGCCGGCCACCTTGTGGCCCGCGGCGGCCAGGAACGTGAAGAGCATGCCGCCGCCCACCAGGATGGTGTCAGCCTTGCCCAGCAGGTTGTCGATGACCGCGAGCTTGTCCGATACCTTCGAGCCGCCCAGAACCACCACGTAGGGGCGCTGGGTATCTGCTGTCAGCTTACGGAGGACGTCCACTTCGGTTCCCACAAGGTCGCCGAGGTAGGACGGCAGCCGGGTGGCGACGTCGTAAACGCTGGCGTGCTTGCGGTGAACGGCGCCAAAGGCGTCGTTCACGAACGCGCCGTTGTCACCGGTAAGCCCGACCAGCTCGTCCGCGAAGGAGCCGCGCTCGGCCTCGTCCTTGCTGGTCTCGCGTGCATCGAACCGCACGTTCTCGAGCACCAGGACCTGGCCGTCCTGCAGCGCAGCCGCCTTTTCCTTAGCGGAAGGTCCTGCCGTGTCCTCCGCGAGGGAGACCGGGAAGGAGGCCAGCTCGGCCAGGCGCGCGACCGCCGGCTTGAGCGAGTACTTGTCTTCAGGGGCGCCCTTGGGGCGGCCGAGGTGGGCTGTAACCAGCACGCGGGCACCGGCGTCCGTGAGCTTTCCCAGCACTGGCAGTGAGGCCCGGATGCGGCCGTCGTCAGTCACTGTAGAGCCGTCGAGCGGCACATTCAGGTCACTTCGAACCAGAATGTACCGCCCGCGGACACCTTCAGCGATCAGTTCGTTGAGGGTGTGAGATGTCATGTAGCTAACCCTAGCCCAGCTTTGCCGCTACAAGCTCCGTAAGGTCCACGAGGCGGTTTGAGTAGCCCCATTCGTTGTCATACCACGACACAACCTTGACCTGGTTGCCAATGACCTTGGTCAAACCGGAGTCAAAGATGGACGATGCGGGGTCGCCGACGATGTCCGAGGACACGATCGGGGCGTCCGTGTAGGTCAGGATGCCCTGCCACTCGTCGGACTCGGCGGCCTTCTTGAGCGCGGCGTTGACTTCCTCGACGGTGGTCTCGCGGGAAACCGTGACGGTGAGGTCGGTGGCGGAGCCGGTGGGGACCGGAACGCGGATGGCGTAGCCGTCCAGCTTGCCCTTGAGTTCCGGCAGGACCAGGCCGATGGCCTTGGCGGCGCCGGTGGAGGTGGGAACCATGTTGATGGCGGCGGCGCGGGCACGGCGGAGGTCGTTGTGCGGGCCGTCCTGCAGGTTCTGGTCAGCGGTGTAGGCGTGGACCGTGGTCATCAGGCCGCGTTCGATGCCGAAGTTGTCGTTGACCACCTTGGCCAGCGGGCCGAGGCAGTTGGTGGTGCAGGAAGCGTTGGAGATGATGTGGTGCTTCTCGTTGTCGTACAGGCCGTCGTTCACGCCCATCACGATGGTGATGTCCTCGTCCGAGGCGGGGGCGGAGATCAGGACCTTCTTGGCGCCGGCCTCAATGTGCTTCTTGGCGGCAGCGGCCTTGGTGAAGAAACCGGTGGACTCGATGACGATGTCGACGCCGAGGTCCTTCCAGGGCAGGTTGGCGGGATCACGCTCAGCGAGGACCTTGATGGCGTTGCCGTTGACGACGAGGTTGCCTTCCTTCACCTCAATGGTCTCGGCCAGGCGTCCGCCGACGGAGTCGTACTTGAGCAGGTGGGCCAGCGCTTCGGGGCTGGTGAGGTCGTTGACGGCTACGATCTCGAGGTCCGCACCCTGTGCCAGTGCTGCGCGGAAGTAGTTGCGGCCGATCCGGCCAAAGCCGTTGATACCAATACGGGTCGTCACTTTTCAATCTCCTTTGTGCTTGGGTAGCACAACTAGTTGAGCGGGCTTTCAAGCCAGCTAACAGATCCCGCACGCCATTGGGCAAGATATTTTTCAGATCGGAGGGCGACCAGCCTCATTGCTGAAGGCTAACCGCCTTCCGTGATCTATCTTACGTTTAAGTTGGTCTGCCCCCGCAAGTGCGGGGGCAGACCGTCCAAGATTTGGCCGTAATGACGCCGAATGTGAGCTTTGTTACAGCGATGTGTACTTCCAGTCACACATTCAGGTATTGCGCTTAAAGCGTGATGAGGCCGGTTGCGTTGGCGCGTGCCGCAGCGAAGCGGGCCGACACGTCGGCCCAGTTAACGATGTTCCAAAACGCCTTGACGTAGTCGGCCTTGACGTTGACGTAGTCCAGGTAGAAGGCGTGCTCCCACATGTCCAGCATCAGCAGCGGGGTGGTGCCCAGCGCGACGTTTCCCTGCTGGTCGTAGAGCTGCTCGATGACGAGGTTGCCACCGATGGGCTCGTAGGCCAGGAAGCCCCAGCCCGAGCCCTGCAGGCCCAGGGCGGCTGCGGAGAACTGGGCACGGAAGGCATCAAACGAACCGAAGGCGTCGTCGATGGCGGCGGCCAGCTCACCTTCAGGCTTGTCGCCTCCGTCCGGGGAGAGGTTGTTCCAGAACACGGAGTGGTTGATGTGGCCGCCGGTGTGGAAGGCCAGGTCCTTGGAAAGCCGGTTGATGTTGGCGAAGTCGCCCTTTTCGCGTGCCTCGGCCAGCTGGGCCAGCGCGTTGTTCGCGCCCGTCACGTACGCGGCGTGGTGCTTGCTGTGGTGCAGCTCCATGATCCGTGCAGAGATGTGGGGCTCGAGCGCTGCGTAGTCGTAGCTGAGCTCGGGCAGAACGTACTCGGTCACAAAATCCTCCAATGTCGTGGACAGGTTGTCCGGTTTTGCTAACTCTCGGATTGTGCATCCCGGATGACGCGTCATCCGGAAAACTCCGGTGGCGGCAATGTCCCCCACCTGGTCTTGATTCTATGGGCGCCGCTTACTCGTCCAGCATTTCCGGCGTCACATTGGCATCCGTGCCCGGGATACCAAGATCCGCGGCACGTTTGTCCGCCATCGCCAGCAGCCTGCGGATGCGGCCGGCGATGGCGTCCTTGGTCATGGGCGGATCGGCGAGACGGCCAAGTTCATCAAGACTGGCCTGCTTATGGGCGACCCTGAGCTCACCGGCGTACTTGAGGTGGTCCGGGACGTCGTCACCGAGGATCTCCAGGGCGCGGTCCACCCGGGCACCCGCAGCCACGGCGGCCTGCGCGGAGCGCCGGAGGTTGGCGTCGTCGAAGTTGGCGAGACGGTTCGCGGTGGCCCGCACTTCCTTGCGCATGCGCCGCTCCTCCCAGACCATGAGGGCGTCGTGGGCGCCCATCCGGGTAAGCAGCGCGGCGATGGTGTCGCCGTCGCGGATCACCACGCGGTCAACTCCCCTGACCTCACGGGCTTTCGCCTGGATCCCGAGCCGGCGTGCCGCGCCGACGAGGGCGAGGGCTGATTCCGGCCCGGGGCAGGTAACCTCCATGGCCGAGGAACGGCCGGGTTCAGTGAGGGAGCCGTGCGCCAGGAAAGCGCCGCGCCACACCGCTTCGGCGTCGGCGGCTGAGCCATTGACGACGACGGACGGCAGCCCGCGCACAGGCCGCCCCCTGCCGTCGAGGAGACCCGTCTGCCGGGCCAGTGCCTCGCCGTCGCGGACGACGCGGACCACGTAGCGGCTGCCGCGGCGCAGGCCGCTGCCGGACACGACAATGATCTCGCTCTGGTGCCCGTAGACCTCGGCGATCGCGGCGCGCAGGCGCCGGGCGGTGGAGGCCAGGTCGACCTCTGCCTCGATGACAATCCGGCCGGAGATGATGTGCAGTCCCCCGGCGAACCGGAGCATGGCCGAGACCTCAGCCTTGCGGACTGATGACTTCTTGATATCCAGGCGGGAGAGTTCTTCCTTGACTGATGCTGTCAGTGCCATGGCACCTTTCCTAACTGTTCCCGAAAATATCCTGGTAGGCCGTAGCCAGCCGCAAGGGATCGTGGACCGGACGCCGGCCCGAAGCCCCTACTCTACCCAAGACAACCTCGGCACCGATCATCCCGGCGGCCCGCTCAAACTCGGCAAGGTCCGAAACCGACGCGGGGTCCGCGAGCACCACGTCCGCATTGAACTCGGGTGCATACTCACGCAGGACGTGGAGGTGGTCCGCGGCGGACATGCCGGATGTTTCCTTGGTGTCCATGGCGAGGTTCATCGTGAGGCAGCGCTTGGCTGGCGTGTCGCAGAGCGCCTGCCGCATTTCCGGCAGCAGCAGGTGGGGCAGCACGGACGTGTACCAGGAGCCCGGGCCCAGCACGACCCAGTCGGCGAGCTCAATCGCGGTCAACGCCTCAACGCACGCGGGTGCCTGTCCGGGCAGCAGCCGGACGCTCTCCAGGGATCCGGCCACGGCACAGCGTGCCTGGCCCGTGATGGTGGTGAGGGTGCTGGTGCCATCCGGGGCGGTCACGCGCACGTCGCCTTCGATGGTGAGCGGAACGGTGGACATGGGCAGCACCTGGCCGCGCGCACCGAGGAGGGCACCGGCCCACTTCAGGCCCGCCACGGCGTCGCCGAGAAGCTCCCAGAGCGTAACGATCAGCAGGTTGCCCATGGCGTGCTCGTCCAGGGAAGCACCGCCGCGGGCGGACCGGAAGCGGTGCTGCATCACGTCGCGCCACGTGCGCCCCCAGTCCGTGTCATCGCAGAGGGCGGACAGCGCCATCCGGAGATCACCGGGCGGGAGGACGCCGTACTCCTCGCGGAGACGGCCGGAGGAACCGCCGTCGTCCGCCACGGTGACCACCGCGGTCAGCTCGGACGTCAGCAGCCGCAGCGCGGAGAGGGAGGCCGACAGGCCGTGGCCGCCGCCGAGCGCGACGACGGTGGGTCCCTTGGCCTGTTGGGAACCGGTCAGGCCGGCCGGCGGAATCAGGGGCAGCGGGCCGGTAAGAACACCCATTACTCGCGGCCCAGGTCCCGGTGGGTCGTCGTCACGGTCACCCGCGGATATTGCGCGAGCCGTTTGGAGAGCTCCATGGCCACGGCCACGGAGCGGTGCTTGCCGCCCGTGCAGCCGACGGCGATGGTGGCGTAGTGCTTGTTCTCCCGCCGGTACCCCTCGAGGACGGGTTCCAGGGCATGGACGTAGCGTTCCACGAAGTTCGGAACGCCCTCGGCGCCCAGGACGTAGTCGCTGACGTCCTGGTCCAGGCCGGTGTGCGGCCGGAGCGCCGGCACCCAGTGCGGGTTCGGGATGAACCGGACATCGGCCACGTAGTTCGCGTCGACGGGAAGGCCGTACTTGAAGCCGAAGCTCATGATGTTCAGGCGGATCGCGATGGGGCCCGTCTCGGTGAAGAGTTCGGTGATGGCCGTGGCGAGCCCGTGCACGTTCAGGGCCGAGGTGTCCAGGACCAGGTCCGAGGAGTCGCGCAGCTCCTTGAGGACTTCACGCTCCGCGGCGATGCCGTCAAGGATCCTGCCGCCGGCCTGCAGCGGGTGCGGGCGCCGGCCCTGCTCGAAGCGCCGCACCAGGACGTCGTCGCTGGCATCGAGGAACAGGACCCGGAAGGTGACGCCGCTGGCCTCGAGCGCCCGCAGCGCCGCGCGGATATCCGCGAACAGGGCCTTGCTGCGCACATCCATGACCACGGCCAGCTTCGGGATGGACTGCGGGGCGTGCGACACCAGTTCGGCGAGGGTCCCCAGCATCTGCGGCGGCAGGTTCTCGACGACGTACCAGCCGTGGTCCTCCAGTGCATCGGAGGCGGTGCTGCGGCCGGCACCGGACATCCCGGTCACGATGAGCAGTTCCGCTTCGGCGGGCTTGACCGGTGTCAGGCCGTCCTCTTCCGTGCTGGACTCCGCCGTCGACTCTGCCATTGATTCCAGCCTCATTCCTGCTGTTGCCTCCCGCGTGCAGTTCCTGCGCGGATGCTGTTTGCGGCACACGCCGATTTCCCGTACTTACCCTAACGAAGTTTCCGGGCGCGGGCTAAGTTTCGAGCACTTCCCCGGTGGTCATGTTGATCGCCGGAACGGTATCCTCCGATCCACCGCCGGCGCCGCCTGGACTGAAGTGCGTGACGATGGCTGCGGCCAGCGCCGGCCCAATGCCTTTGGCGGCCGTCAGTTCCTCAGCGGTTGCCGCTTTGATCTTCTTGACGGAGCCAAAGTGGGCGAGCAGCGCCTTGCGCTTGGACTCGCCCAGGCCGGGCACGCCGTCGAGCGCGGAGACGGTCATGGCCTTGCCGCGCTTTTGCCGGTGGAAGGAGATGGCGAACCTGTGGGCCTCGTCGCGGATGCGCTGGAGCATGTAGAGGCCCTGGGAGGAGCGCGGCAGGATGACCGGGAAGTCGCTGTCCGGAAGCCAGACCTCCTCGAGCCGCTTCGCGAGCCCCACAACATAGACGTCATCGATGCCCAGCGATTCGAGGGCACGGGCCGCCGCATTCACCTGGGGCTTGCCGCCGTCGACCACCACGAGGTTGGGCGGATAGGCGAACTTGGCTTTGGGGGCGGGGGTGGTGGTGTCAGTCAGTGCGGCGTCTGCGCTGGTTCCGCGGGCGGCCTGCCCGCCGCCGGCAGATGCTGCGGTGGCAGCAGATGGACCGGCGCCAACGGATGCCGGGATGGCCGGGCCTGCCGGGGTGGCAACCAGCTCTGCCGCTTCGACCTGGGCGGTCTTGTCCACGAGGTAGTGCCGGAAGCGGCGCGTGAGCACATCGTGCATGGCGGCTGTATCGTCCGTGGCCGCGGCGCCGGTGATGGAGAACTTCCGGTAGTCGGACTTCTTGGGCAGCCCGTCCTCCACCACCACCATGGAGGCCACCACGTTGGTGCCCTGGACATGCGATACGTCGTAGCATTCGATGCGCAGCAGCGGAACGGGGAGCTCCAGCGCCTCCTGGAGTTCCTGCAGCGCCTGCGACCGGACAGTCAGGTCGCCCGCGCGCCGGGTCTTGTGGAGCCGGAGGGCGTGCTCGGCGTTTTCCCGGACCGTGGACATCAGTGCGGCCTTGTCCCCGCGCTGCGGGACCCGGATGTCCACCTTGGCCCCGCGGATACCGCCGAGCCACGACGCCAGATCCTGCGCATTGCTCGGTTCCACCGGCACCAGGACTTCGCGGGGAAGCCGGCCCTGGATCTCGGCGTCCTCGCCGTAGACCTGCTGGAGGAGGTGTTCGACGAGGTCGGGGGTGGTGAAGTCTTCGACCTTTTCCACCACCCAGCCGCGCTGGCCGCGGACCCGCCCGCCCCGGACGTGGAAGACCTGCACGGCGGCTTCGAGCTCGTCCTCGTGCAGGGCGAAAACGTCAGCATCGGTGTCCTCCGCGAGCACCACGGCGTTCCGCTCGAAGACCTTCTTGAGGGCGGTGATGTCGTCCCGCAGGCGGGCGGCGCGTTCGTAGTCGAGAATGGCGACGGCGGCGCCCATCTCCTTTTCGAGGCGGGAGATGAACCGCTTGGCCTCGCCTCCCATGAAGGCACAGAAGTCCTCGGCCAGGGCGCGGTGCTCCTCGGGCGTGACACGGCCAACGCACGGAGCCGAGCATTTGTCGATGTAGCCCAGCAGGCATGGCCGGCCGCTGGCCTGGGCACGCTTCAGCACACCCGCGCTGCAGCTGCGCACCGGGAAGACCCGCAGCAGGGTGTCCATGGTTTCCCGGATGGCGCCGGCCGTGTAGGGACCGAAGTAGCGGGTGCCCTTGCGCCGTTCCCCGCGCATGACCTGCACGCGCGGCAGCTTTTCGCCCATGGTGACGGCCAGGTAAGGGTAGGTCTTGTCGTCCCGGAACACCACGTTGAACCGCGGCTTGAATTCCTTGATCCAGGTGTATTCGAGCTGCAGGGATTCCAGCTCGCTGCCCACCACGGTCCACTCGACGCTGCTGGCGGCGTACACCATGGCGTGCGTCTTCGGCAGGAGCCCTGCCGGGTTGGCGAAGTAAGAGTTCAGGCGCGAGCGGAGGTTCTTGGCCTTGCCGACATAGATGACCCGCCCATGGGGATCCCTGAACCTGTAAACACCCGGATTGGTCGGAATCTCGCCCGTCTGGGGTCTATAACTCGATGGATCTGCCACGTTTCCAGTCTACTGAGCTGAGGAGCTGCTATTTGCCGCCGCGCACTGGGGGCGTCCGCCGCCGTCGCCCCGCCCCGCCGGCTGGGTCGCTTCCGCCTACTCGATGACCTTGCTCTGGTTGTAGCTGGTGGAGCGCTGCTGGCCGCTGAGTTCGGCGATGGCGTCCATGATCTTGTCGGTCACCTGCCGCCGGGCAGGGAGCGAATGGTCGGGGCCGGTCTTGTCGAAGTAGAGCGGCTCCCCCACCTTCATGGTGAAGTGCTGGGGCTTGACGGCGTTGCGGCCGGCCGGCTGCAGCTTCTCGGTGCCGATCAGCCCCACCGGGATAACCGGGGCGCCCGTGGTGAGGGCCAGCCAGCCGACGCCGGTACGGCCGCGGTACAGGATCCCGTCACGGGAGCGGGTGCCCTCGGGGTAGATGCCGATGCCCCTGCCGTCCTCGAGGATGTCCAGGAGGGTCTTGAGGGCCTGCACGCTCGCGGCCTGCTCACCGCGCTCCACCGGTATGGAACCCACGGCAGTGAAGAAGGACTTCATCAGGCGGCCCTTGAAGCCCTTCGTGGTGAAGTACTCGGCCTTGGCGAAGAACGCCACGGGCCGGGGCATGAGCGCCTGGACAATCACGCTGTCCAGGAAGGACAGGTGGTTGGGCGCCACAATGAACGGTCCGCTCTTGGGCACATTCTCCAGCCCGATCACGGTAGGACGGCAGCTGCCGGAAATGAGGGTGCGGGTGGTCCAGCGGACTCCGTCAAACAGCTCCATCGTTGCGCACCTCGCTCATGGCTGCCGTTCGGACGCTCTCCAGCTCCTCCACCTTGGCCTGCAGGCCGGCGGTGTCGTGCACGACGGCCACGGCTCCCGCTTCCTCCAGTTCGCCGTCGGGCGCAAAACCCCAGCTGACGCCGATGCAGTCGAGCCCGTTGGCCAGCGCTCCGGCCACGTCCTGCGCACGGTCGCCCACCATCACTGCGTGCTGCGTGTGCAGGGACGTCATGGCGGCGGCGATGATGCCGCTCTTGCCGACCGGGCCGGCCGCAGCCGCGGTCTCATCCGCAGCCGACCCCTTGATGGTGAGGAACCTGCGGGCAATCCTGTGGTGTTCCAGCACGATGTGCGCCAGGGCTTCCGGCTTCTGCGTCGCCACCGCCACCGGCCGGCCCGCCTCCACATATTCGTCCAGCAGCTCGACGATGCCGGGGTACAGCCGGCTCTGGGCGATGCCGACATCGAGGTAGTGCATCCGGTAGGTCCGGATGACCGCTTTGAGCATGGCCGGAGGAACGGCCGCGACATTCAGCAGGGAGTCGCTCAGCTTAGGGCCCACCATGGCGTCGAGGAGGTCCTGGCTGGGGACAGCGAGTCCATGTTCCCTGAGGGCGGCGGCAATTCCGTCTGTAATCCCGCCGGCCGGATCGACAAGAGTGCCGTCCAGGTCGAAGATCACGGGCACTGTTGTTGAAGTCACCGGCTTAGTTTCTCACGATGGCACGCCTGCTCAAACTCGTATACCGCTGCAGGCATATTTCCGCTTCCACTGCGGAGTTTTTGTCCACTTGTCGCGACTTCCAGGGCACCGGGCGGCCAATAACTGTACAAAAACTCTAAAGGAACGGAGGACGACGGCGGGACGCGGGAAGCAGCGGAGGCCCGCCAGATGCTCTGG